>CALMIT010000521.1 GCA_937864255.1 uncultured Saprospiraceae bacterium | reverse complement strand
TGGAGGTCAGCACCCTATTCAAGTTTTTTTTGAAGCGAACGGCTGCTCTTACGCTGATGATATTGTGGTGGAAGTATTTGCATTACCCGAAGTAGTCAGCCAGATTATGCCTGCCGGCATTTGGTTTCCCGGTGCAAATATCGGCGCAATCGATCTGGAAATTTCCAATGGCACATCGCCCTTCACTTATTTTTGGGATAATTTCGCCACCACGCAGGATTTGACCGATTTGGCTCCCGGACGTTATTGCCTGTTTTTGGAAGACGGCAACGGCTGTCGGGAGCAATATTGCTACACGGTGACGGGCGGTTTTTATAAAATTTCACCCTTTCACCTACTATGTCGCGGCGACTCAAAACGGCTCAGTATTCGACCGCAGACGGGCGCAGCTTTTAAATGGTCACCAGCGGATGGATTGAGTTGTACGGATTGCCCGAACCCAATTGCTTCGCCCAATCAAACCACCCAATATACCGTGACCGCTACCCTGCCCGGCGGATTTTCGGAGAGTACAAATGTGGTGGTGGTGGTTCTCCCTCCACCATTTTGCGATTTTGCGCAAAGCAGGGAATTTGATACCAAAGAAGAGTCAGAAACTTTTTTACGTCCGTATAATTTGAAAATTGAATCGAAAAATGCAGCTGCGGAGGACATTTTATTGTTCCCCAACCCGACTTCCGGACAAATTACCATTCGGTCAAAAACAAATATTGAAAGGGTAGAAGTGCTGGATAATTTGGGACGAACGATTCAGACTTTTATTCCTGATGCCCGTGATTTCTTATTTGACCTGAGCGGTGCAAAAGGCAGCCGTATTTTAAAAATCGTTACAAATGACCAGATAATTTTCAGGAAAGTGATGCTTTCAAACTGACAACTATTTTTTATACCTCTAAAACTGTTTCAACATGAAAAAGCTTATTTTTTTACTATTGATCTGTTTCGGATTATTCTGCCAAAATGTAAAGGCACAATTACCGCCGCCTTGTGGCATGGCTGGCGACGAGCCTCCGGGTTGTACACTCTGCGGACCTATATTTGCAGGCACTATCATATATGTAGGCACTACCGGCGGTTATACGCCCAATATCACCCCTCCTGGATTTTGTGGTAGCATTGAAAATAATCAATGGCTCTCATTTGTGGCAGACTCTACTTCTGCTGCGGTTTCTATTACTTCTTTCAATTGCCAATACGGACAGGGTGTTCAGCTTTACATGTTGGACTTGAATCTCAATCCGGTTTCCAATTGTATTTCCAGCGGTGGAAATAACTTATCCGGAAACGTAACTGCAACCGGTCTGACGCCGGACGAACTTTATCTCATCATGATTGACGGCTTTGCAGGTGATATTTGTGATATCGTCATTCAGGTGGTGGGCGGTATCAGCCAGGGTGTCTCTGATCCTCCTGGCCCAATCTCCGCCGAGCCAAATGTTCTTCCACTTTGTGGTGGAACGGAAGTATGCTATTCTATAGCGCCGGTAAACGGAACAAGTGTTTACCGATGGCAGATTCCGTCTTTTGGAACTATCATTTCCGGGCAAAATACGAATGAGATTTGTGTAGCTTGGAATGAAGCAGGCGTGGGCGATGTAAGCGTTTCTGTCGGCAATTCATGTTTTCCCGGAGGCTCTTCAAAGTTTTCAGTAGATGTAGTCGCGTCCGTTCCGCCGCTTTTTGAAGAAATAAGTCCGGCCGGCATTTGGCAACCCAGTCGAAATCCGGGCAGCATCAAACTGAATTACGACACTACTCAGCAATTGCAGTTTTATTGGGATACAGGCGATACCACTCCTGATATAGAAAATCTCATACCCGGGAGGTACTGTGTAACCGTGGAAGGCTTGAATGATTGTAAAATAAATGACTGCTTTACTGTGCCGGGAGACATCTATAAATTATCACCTTTTCACACTTTGTGTCGGGGTAGTTCAAAAAGGCTGAGCATCCGCCCGCAGACAGGCGCAACTTTCCATTGGCAGCCTGCGGCCGGGCTGAGTTGTACGGACTGTCCGAATCCGGTGGTTTCTCCGAGAGTGACGACTACTTACACGGTTACTGCCACTTTGCCAAACGGTTATTCGGAAGATTACAATGTAGCTGTGGTGGTGTTGCCGCCTTCAATATGCGATTTTGCGCAAAGCAAAGAATTTGATACAAAAGAAGAAACAGAAGCTTTTTTACGTCCTTACGATTTGGAAATTGAATCAAAAAATAGAGATATTGCTGACGTATTTCTTTTTCCTAATCCCGGCAATGGTGAACTAAATTTGAGAACTAACCGGGTAATTCTTTCCGTAGCTATTTTTAATCATCTTGGTGACCTCGTCAGTGAAACTGAGCCGTTCAGCGATACGGCTGTTGTGGATTTTGGAAATGCAAAGGGTGTTTTTTATTTAAAAATACTCACCACTGACGGCACGGTTTATAAAAGAGCGATTATTCATTAGAAAACTCCAAAATAAAACCTATGAAAAAGTTTGTTTTTACTTTGCTATTTCTCTCGTTTTTATGTTCTAATAACTTTTTTTCACAATTGCCTCCACAGGGTTGTGGTATTGCGAGCGATGAACCTCCTGGATGTGTTTTCTGTGGGATGTATATGGGAAGTACAAATGGTTATACACCAGACGTTACCCCTCATGGCTTCTGCGGTGTAGTCGAAAACAATCAATGGCTCTCATTTGTAGCGAGAGATACACTTGCCACTATAACTATTCTTACATTTTCACCGTGCCAAAATGGACGAGGAGTAGAAATGGCTCTTTTTGATTTAGACTTAAACCTCGTTTCTTCTTGTTATTCGAGTGGTGGGATTAATCAATCGGGAGGACAAATAACTGCAAATAATCTCACCCCCGGCGAATTATATTTACTAATGATAGATGGTTATGAGGGAGATGTTTGTTCCTTTACGCTTTACTCTTATGGAGGGCTAAGCTTGGAGTTCCCTTTAATTGATGGTTCAATAGCTTCGTTTCCTGACATTACACCAGTGTGTAGAGGAACCCATGTTTGTTATTCTGTTACTCCCGCAAGGAATGCTACTCATTATAATTTGTACATCCCTGGCG
>CALMIT010000520.1 GCA_937864255.1 uncultured Saprospiraceae bacterium | reverse complement strand
TTCCGTTTTTAAAAACGAAAAAATCTGCATTTGCGGCGGAGATTCGATTGGATCATGCGTCCCCGGGAGACCGCGCACCAGCACGCATTTTTTATCAATTTTACCCGCCTGTGTCAAAATCATTTTCTCAAAAATCGTGCGCTGCGGCTCCGGCCCCGAAAGCACAAATGCCAGGTCATCTTTTTTTTCCGCCGTTATTTTTTTCATGTGCGTGAGCGGCCCCATGAAATGTATTTTTTCGGAAAAAGCTGGGTGCGAAAGTTTGCCGGAAAGATTGGGGGCGCCTGCAAAATCAGGCGTCCAGATTTCATCAAAATTGGAAAGAAAAAAATTGTTGACCAGGCTGACCGGCTTTTGAAAAATCGCCGCCGGGGCGATGAGATACAATTGATGACTGAGAAAAAAAGAGGGAATTTTTTTACAAAATACGCCAAAACGGCCATCGGAAATGATGGCGTCAAAGGCCGGCGCCTCCGCCAGTTTTTTAGTCGCCAATTGCTCGCGAACCACCGCCCCCAACATTTTCGCCGACTGCCGGAGCATCGAAAGCGTCATTCTTTTCCCCGCATAATTTATGTCGTAGGCCGGCAGTTCGTGAAAGATCAAAGCCGGAAAAGTCGCCTTTAAAAATGCCAGCGCCTGCCCGTCGGAAGCAAGGTGAACTTCGGCGCCCAAACCTTGTAAAGCCCGGATCAGCGGGACACAACGACTGGCATGACCCAGCCCCCAATTGAGCGGGGCGACCAATATTTTCGGCTTTTTTTTCAAAAAAGATTTTCAGCAAAAATGGCAAAACTGTCTCAGACTCCTTTCACGATTTTGAAAATAGCGTCGCGGTGCAGCGCGGTGAGTTTGACGAAATAGATGCCGCGAGCTAATTTTTCGAGTTGGACTTCATACACGCCGTCCAGTTCGCCCTCTTCTCTGAGCACAATCTGACCGAGGCTGTTATAAAATTCAATTTTGAATGCCTCAGGATTTTCGATGTTCGTCTCAATTTTTAAAACATCCGCCGCCGGATTGGGAAAAACTTTAAAATAGACCTGCAAACTTTTAACAAGCAATTTTTCGCAGCCTGCTTCTTTGTTTAAATCAGAAAGCGCGACCTGTTTTAATGCGCGGCCTACACCCCAGATTTCTGCTTTCCCGTTTATAATTTTCACGACGGACTGTATGCACAATTCAAGAGAAGTTGTATCGCTATTATTTGAAAACCAAGCAGTTACAATCAGTTCATCGCCTTTTTCCAAATCGTAGGTTTGACGGCCGCAGGCGCCTTGATTTCCATTTATAATATAAAACCGGCTGACGGCGACACTGCCCCAAAACACGTCTGAAATTTCAAACCTGACCACGCCTTCTGAAGATTTTTCTGCGACCTCGCCTTTTACAATAAAAGAACGGGTATGAAATGAATCATTGGTAATCTGCTCCACTGTCTCACAAAACGGGCTGAAATCGCAATCGCAGGCAAACCCAAAAAACGGAAGGTGAAAAACAAAAAACAGCAGGAAAGTGCGGTAGAAAAAATTCATGAGGAAGAAGTTTTAAAGCTATGAAAATGTTTTAGGTAAAGGACAGGCACTTTTAAAAGCAGGGTTGGCAAAATGTGTCCCGATTCATGCAAATTTATATTTTTGGAAAAATTTAAAAAAATGAAAAAACGATTGCTTTTTGCCGCGCTGATTTCTCTGGCTTTTCTCACCCTGACCCTTGCGGGTTGTAAAACGGGCAAATGCAACTGCCCGAAATTTGAAATACATCAATAATCCTCTTAAAAAAACTGCGAAGCAAGTATATGGGACCAATTTGGGGAATTGACCTCGGCGGCACAAAAATCGAGGGCGTGGTACTCGAAAGCAAAGAAAATCCCGAGGTCATCAGGCGGCTGCGCATACCCACCGAAGCCGATCAGGGCTACGCACACGTACTCGGTCAGGTACACCGCCTCGTAGAAGTACTCGCCTCCGAAACGGGCGTAAAACCCATGAAAATTGGCATGGGCACGCCGGGAACTATTGATCCGATTACCCGCAATTTGAAAAATTCAAATACAACCTGCCTCAACGGAATGCCTTTTCAGGCTGACCTGGAAAAATTACTGGGTATAGAACTGGCGATGGCAAATGACGCCAATTGTTTTGCAGTGGCCGAGACGCAATTTGGGGCGGTAAAAGAAAACATGCCGGAAGCGCGGGTGGTTTTCGGCGTGATCATGGGTACCGGCGTGGGTGGCGGGCTGGTAGTTGACGGCAAAGTGATAAACGGCCGACAGGGCATCGCGGGCGAATGGGGGCATAATTTTCTGGACGAACGCGGCGGCGCCTGCTACTGCGGCAAAACCGGATGCGTGGAAACGCTGCTTTCGGGGCCAGCTTCCGAGCGATTTTATGAAAGTCTGACCGGCGAAAAATTGCGATTGAAAGAAATCGTACAAAGAGCAGAAAACGGCGAAGACGCTGCGGCGGCGCAAACGATGCAACGCCTCGTCGAACTTTTCGGAAGCGCCATTGCCTTCATTATCAATATCATAGATCCGGATGCCATCGTGATTGGCGGCGGCGTGGGCAATATTGATCTGCTTTATACCCGCGGGGTAGAAGAAGCTAAAAAACACGTCTTTAATCCGAGATTGGATACAGTTTTTTTAAAACCGAGACTCGGCGACAGCGCGGGCGTTTTCGGGGCGGCTTTGCTGGTGTGATTTCATGCCACGCCGTTTTTTTCAAAATTGCATTCTTTAAAAATCCTTGCCGTGCAGGTCGCACAAACAGATTTATCCAGTTTTGCAAAAATAGCGGGAATGGCTTCGGCTTTTGTGGCAAAGAAATTTTCTTCGCCGATGATTTCCTTGTACCCGCCCTTTATCAAAGTATCCTGGGCAATCCATTTCAGACCGCTGATGTAAAGCCCGCCGCCGTTTCGCCGATAGCGCAGTGCCTGCTGCGTCAGCCATTCCGAACCTGCCACATCCACAAAATTGATACCGTTGGCTATGACCAGGAGGTGCAGGTCGTCGTCGTCGGTGAGCCG
>CALMIT010000519.1 GCA_937864255.1 uncultured Saprospiraceae bacterium | reverse complement strand
TAATGCCGCGCTCCCGTTCCAAGTCCATATTGTCCAGCGTCTGCGCCATCATTTCACGAGCCGAAATGGTGTGCGTGTATTCAAGCAACCTGTCGGAGAGCGTACTCTTTCCGTGGTCAATATGGGCAATCACACAAAAATTTCTGATATTCTTCATGGGGCGCAAAGATAAATGAAAAACGAAACCAAAGAAGTTCATTTTTAAGCACCGGATAAACGGACTTTCCGGGAAATAGTTTTTCAAATTCTAATTTTGAAAATACATTTCATACCGTTTTATTCAAACCAAAACTGCACTTTTGCGTAACCAATTTCGGTTTTTTTATCTGAATTTTTGAAAAAGAAATATGGACCTATCCATCGTTATACCTTTGTTCAACGAAGAAGAATCCCTGCCGGAGCTGGAAGCCTGGATTAGAAAAGTGGCGGAAGCCCATCATTATACCTACGAAATCATCATGGTGGACGATGGCAGCAAAGACCGATCCTGGGAAGTGATAGAAGCGCTGGTAAAAAAAAATCCGCTCGTAAAAGGCATAAAATTCAGGCGCAACTACGGTAAATCCGCCGCGCTGCACATGGGCTTCGGCGCTGCGCAGGGCGATGTGGTGATCACGATGGACGCCGATTTGCAGGACAGTCCCGACGAGATACCCGACCTTTTTAAAATGATAAAAAATGAGGGGCTGGACCTCGTGAGCGGCTGGAAGAAAAAGCGCTACGACAATGCCCTGACCAAAAATATTCCCTCAAAAATTTACAACGGCGTGGCGCGCGCCATCACCGGCTTGAAATTGCACGACATGAACTGCGGACTGAAAGCCTATCGCAACAGCGTGGTCAAAAGTATTGAAGTGTACGGCGAGATGCACCGCTACATTCCCGTGCTGGCAAAATGGGCGGGCTACCACAAAATCGGCGAAAAAGTGGTGGAACATCGCGCCCGAAAATTCGGCGTTTCCAAATTTGGCTGGGAGCGATTCGTGAACGGTTTTCTCGACTTGTTGAGCATTACTTTTATCGGCAGATTTGGTAAAAGACCCATGCATTTTTTTGGTACGCTCGGCACGGTTTCTTTTGTGATCGGCTTCCTGATTCTCGCCGTTTTGAGTTACAACAAGCTCTTTGATCAGGTTTATAAAATCCACGACCGCCCCATTTTCTTTTTCGGAATTTTGATGCTGATCATCGGTACGCAGCTTTTTTTGACGGGTTTTCTCGCCGAACTGATTTCACGAAATTCGAGCACGCGCAACACTTACCTGGTCGAAAAAGAACTCGGAATTGATTCCTGATTTTTTGAAAATACGCACTCACATGCCCGCTACCCTCCCCGTTTCCAAAAAAAAGATCGTGATGATAAGCCCTGTGCATCCGCTGCGCGGCGGCATCGCTGCTTCCACCGAGCGGCTGGCTCGCGAGTTGCAAAATTCGGGGCATGAAGTCGTCATTTATTCCTTCAGCCTTCAATATCCCGGCTTTCTGTTTCCCGGCAAAACCCAGTATTCCGACGACCCGGAACCGGAAGATTTGACCATCAAAACCCGCATCAATTCTATCAATCCGTTCAACTGGATTAAAGTAGGTTTTGAAATTCGCGCGCTGAAAGCGGATATTATCATCACGCGGTTTTGGCTGCCTTTCATGGCGCCCAGCATCGGCACCATTTGCCGCATTGCAAAAAGCAAAAACACCCGTGTAATTTCCATCGCCGACAACGTGATACTCCACGAAAAACGACCTGGCGACGATAGCCTGACCGCCTATTTTATCGGCTCCACGGACGGTTTTGTAGTAATGTCGAAATCGGTCGAAACCGACATTCGCCAGTTCAACCAAACGAAGCCCGTGACTTACATTCCGCACCCGGTTTATGATAATTATGGTGAAAAAATGCCGCGGGCGCTGGCGCTGAAATACCTGAATCTCTCGCCCGATTTTCACTATCTGCTTTTTTTCGGATTCATCCGCGATTACAAAGGGCTGGATTTGTTGTTGCAGGCGATGGCTGATCCGCGCATAAAAAAATTGCCTTTGAAATTGATTATCGCCGGCGAGTATTATGGCAATCAGGATTATTACGAAGAAATCATCCGCGTTTTGGAAATCGAAAACCAACTGGTTTTAAAAACTGACTACATCCCGACCGAGGAGGTCAGGTTTTATTTTTCGGCTGCCGATTTGGTGGTGCAGCCTTACAAATCAGCCACGCAAAGTGGCATTTCGCAACTTGCCTACCATTTTGAAAAACCGATGGTGGTGACCAATGTGGGCGGTTTGCCCGAAATCGTGCCGCACGGCAAAGCCGGCTACGTGGTGGAAACAGACGCGAGCCAAATCGCCGATTCAATTTTTGATTTTTTTCAAAACAAGCGCGCGGCAAGTTTCGCCGCGACCGTAGCTACTGAAAAAAAGCGCTTTTCCTGGCAAAATATGGTGCAGGGAATTGAAAAACTGGCGGGTGAAATTTTTTAAAAAGTAGTTTTAAATCCAGCCGAGGCCGAGCGCGAGGGCGATTAAAATGAGCAAAACAGCTACGGTTTTTTGAATAAAATCAATGGTAATTTTTTTCAAAAGCCGGTTGCCGACGACAGCGCCGCAAATCGCTGCGAGGGAAGCGATGACGACCAACTGCAAATTTTCCTGCAAGCCCGCCGAAAAAAAGCGCGTCGAATAAACCGACAATCTGGTGAGATCAATAAAACAGGCAATCACCACCGATGTGCCGATAAATGCTTTTTTGGACAAACCAATTTTTATCAAAAAAGCCGAGCGAAAAGCGCCCTGATTGCCCGACAAGCCGCCGAAAAAACCGCTGAGCGCACCGCCCAAAGGCAATTTTTCTTCCCCGAATTTCCATTTTTCAAAAAGCGGAAAAAGATCGGCGATAGCAAAAAATATCAGCAGAATCGCAATTATGAGTTTGACTGGCATGACAAAAAACGTGCTTCCAAACGCCGCATAAGTGAACAACGGCTGTAAATCAGAAAGACTCACCAGCACTTTTGCGCCCAGCCAGGCAAAAATTACAGCGGGGATACCGAAGCGCAGCAGAATTTTTCCAACCGCGTGCCTGCCGACCAAACCAAGTTTGAAAATGTTGTTGACAAAATGGACGACTCCGGTGAGCGCTATCGCCAATTCGACAGGAAAGAAAATCGCAAAAACGGGCGTAAGCAAAGTACCCAGACCAAAG
>CALMIT010000518.1 GCA_937864255.1 uncultured Saprospiraceae bacterium | reverse complement strand
ACATACGGTTGGCCCGTTGGCTATTACTTCTATCGTCACTTCGTCGTTTGGCATCAGTCCTGTTACGGTATAATTCGTACCATTCAATGTTCCGGATTGACCGGTCAAAACATTTACCGTATAATCGGAAGCATTATTTATGCTTGCCCAGGCGAACTCGATTTGAGTGGTAGTCGGATCGCAACTGATGACCGGAGTGCCAAGCGGGTTATCTACTTCTATTGTCTGACTTTCAACTGCGGAAGGACAATCGCTGTCTGTCACGACCAGTGATACTGTTTTGGTACCTCCGGTTGTCCAACTGATTTCGTATGGGCCGGCTCCGGTGGCGCCATTCGTAATGGTACCTCCGCCAAAATCCCAATCAAAAACAGCAGCATTGGAAGCATTCCCCGTGTAGGTAATCGTAGAAGTACCCGTGCGGCAAATTCTCGCATCTACGGAAAACGAAGGATCCGGCTGTGAATTGACCGTAACCATGCGAATACTATCGTAGCTGCAATTTCCTTCGGTATAAATTACCCTGATGTTGACCGATGGTGGATTTACAGTAGGTGCATTCGGATTAAAAACACCATTGGAAACACCGGGGCCACTCCATGAAAACTGCCCGTTGCCTGAACCGCCGCTCACTACAGCCGTCAAATTGACGGGCGCTGCATTTCCGTCTTTACAAACAGGCGCAATGGAGTCTATCACCACATCCACTTGGGGGCAATTATCAGTAATGCAGGAAGCCTGAGTCTGCGAAACGCCGCAGGCAGAATTTCCGTTGACAATCACTGCAATAACGACTTCTTCACCCGGACTCAAATTATCCACTACATAACTATTGCCATTTAAAACGCCCGCGCTGCCGGATATCACATTCACATCATAAGAAGTAGCGCCAGCTACGGGGTCCCAGGTGAACGTGACAGAATTGGTGGTAGCGCTGCATTGTATCGCGGGAGCATCAAGTGGCGCGTCAACCGCCACGGTTTGCGTAAAAGCGGGAGAGGCGCAACCGTTTTCGGTTACAACCAATGAGACGGTTTGCGAACCGGCAGTATTCCACATAATTTCATAAGGTCCGCTGCCGGAGCCGGATTGAATATTTCCACCGCCGAAATCCCAATTGAAAACCGCGCCGCCGGAGGCATTGCCAGTGTATTGTATCGTTGCGCTATTATTCTGACAAATGGGCGATTCGGCAGAAAAATCAGCTGTGGGAGCTTCATAAACATTTATCACTATGGCTTCAGAATAGGAGCAGGTACCCTCCACATAAGCAAGGGTAATTGTATTGCTGCCAATATTCGCCTGAGCGGGGTCAAACAAACCGCTGGGCGTGACTCCCGGTCCCGACCAGGTAATCGTGCCATTTCCCGCTCCTCCGTTTTGTGAAAATGTCAATTGAATAGTTCCGGGATTCAAATCCCTGCAAATATCTGCAACCGGGTCAATGGTCAAATTGACGGTCGGGCAATTTTGTGCCTGGCAGGTTTGCATAGCCGTCCTTGCGCCGCAAGCCGTATTTCCATTCGCCGAAACAGTTATCGTAACAGACTCATTCGGCGCCAAGCCGCTTACATTATAAAATGTATCCGTCTGCATTTGCGGACTTCCGGCATTGATCGTAACCGTGTAGCCGGAAGCACCCGGCACAGGATCCCAGCTAAAATCAATGGACGTGGTAGTGGTCACGCAATTAATCACCGGAGCTGATAGTACGTTATCCACCTGCACCGTCTGACTGCCCTGAGACGAAGTACAGCCATTTTCAGAGACAGTGAGGGTGACAGTTTTGGCGCCAGCCGTCGTCCAGTAAATTCTATGCGGCCCCGGACCTGTGACAGCCGCCGGCAAACCACCGTTAAAATTCCATGTAAAATTTGCATTCGAAGAAGCATTGCCGGTATAAACAATGGTACTTGTATCAGAGATACATATTGGCGAAGTAACTGTGAAATCCGCCGTAGGTATCGGGAAGATAGTGACGTTCACGCATTTTTGCGGAGAAGCGCCGCAGGCATTGGTGGCGGTGACGCAGAGCGTACCGGAACTCAGATTGCCCCAATTTACCGTTATCGAAGTACCCGTTCCGTTGACCGTAGCACCGGGGGTTACTGTCCAGTTGTAATTGGTTGCACCGGCAACGGGCGCAATGGTGTAAGTCGGCGTAGCGCCCGCACAAACCTGCGTAGGCGCGGCTGTAAACCTGATTGTATCCAATGGAAGTAATTGCGGAAAGACTTGCACCGTATCCATCGCCGAACAGGAAAGCCCGTCCATATTGGTGACGGTTACGGTAAGAATATAAGTTCCGGCAGCATTCACAACAGGCGTGAGCGTATTTCCCCCCGAAACGATATTTCCTCCGCCCGAGGCCAGCCAACTGTACATCCCGTTACTCGAAGAATTGGAACCATCCAACTGAATGGTGGAGCCGGGAGCGCAGGGCAATTGGGGCGGCGCTGCAATTTCCGCAATGGGTATGAGTTGGGCGACATTTACCCGAATGATACTATCGCAGCCGTTCATACTCGCATCGGGAAGTGTAACCGTAAATATTCCAGGATTACAAAAAGTCTGGTTATGTACAATCACACAGCTACCCAGACAAATCGAAGTGTCAATAAATCCGGGCGCTTGCGGATGAGTCAAAATGTTGTAATTCACCACGCTATCGCAACCGCCGGGCGTGGTATAACTGAATCTGTACACACCCGCCCGCGAGAAAGTATTCCCGTCAATAGTCACCGGATAATCTTCTTCGCAGAAAAAGGCCGGCGGGTAAAAAATGGGCGGTTTATTTTGTACCAAAATGGGCAAACACGTAGGAACGCCATTGTGGCAAGGGTTGCTCGGCGTTACGCAAATGACGCCGGCAATTGGCGCTGAGTTATATACCCCCGTTATCATGTTGGAACCTGCGCCGTCAATAATCGTGGCGCCCGGAGGTAAATTCCAAGGGTAAGTCGCTGCATTTTGAACAGGCGGAATGCTGTAAGTGATCGGCGTATTCGGACACACGGGCGAGCCGGCAGGATTAGCCGTAATTGGCCCCGGCGGGTCCGGCGGACCAAAACAAAAGCCCCCGGTAGCGGTGAGTACAAAATTGCACACATCGCCCGAAGCGCCGTCAATCATTACGTAATACAACTCGCCGGCTATCAGACCGGTTGCGGTCACGGTGCAGTTGATCATGTTGGGCG
>CALMIT010000517.1 GCA_937864255.1 uncultured Saprospiraceae bacterium | reverse complement strand
TTCCGATTTCGAAAACATTCGCGAAGTCAGTTTTATCGCGCTTCACTTTAAATTTCAAGGTAAACAAAACCACGTTGCTGGCGAGATTGACGCCCTGAGCGGCGTTGCCGCTGTCGTACCAGGCAAAGGTCAAAACGCCGTCGTACCTGCGTGAAAAGCCAAAATTGTTCCGCCCGCTATTGGGCAGATTACCCGGCTCCACGTCCTGCAATTCCAGAAGCGAAGGATCAAAATTCAGTTCAAACTGGAAGCCGGCAATGTGTTGAAAATCAAAGGCGCGCACAGGAATTTCAATAATCTGACCATCTACAAGTTGCTGATTTTCAACAGTCAACGTCAAATTATTATTGAATGGCTGGTTGCCGGGATTATTGCCGCCGATCATGTCAAAGCTGCCATCCACGTCGCCCAATTTGATGCCCACAAAATCCTGGCCGCTCATATTATGATCCAATTGAGGCATATTTATTTTTTCCGCGAAAGCGGGTACAAACGGATTTTGCGGATTGGCAAATTGCCAGTCGCTTGCCACAAAGCGCCATGAATTGCCGCTGCTCAGTTCCATATCGTCGCCTTTAATCAAATCCGTCAAATCGTTCAAATCCTGCACATTCACCATGCCGTCGCGGTTGGCGTCGGCGGCAATAATTTTGAAAGGCGAGCCGAGCAAACGGTTGAGTACAAGATGCCGCTGCACTGCTACCACGTCGGCGATATCAATACCACCGCGGTCTTCGCCGTCTTTTTCAGGCACCAATTCCACATCGCTGCCCACGATCACCCGGTCAAAATGGTACGTGCCACCGGGCGCGTCGGTCAGGTAAATCATGTTGTGATTGCATGTGACGAGCGCGTCGGAAACTTTAGCCTGGTCTTCGCGCTGAATCTGACCGGAAATCGTCATGAAATTATTCACGCAAACATTATCGGCATCAATCAACTGCGGCGCCACCTGAGTCGGCGTGGGAAACCACATTTGCGTCACATAAACCGGCGTCGGATTCGGCGTAAACAAAATCCGGGTACAGGTGCCGCGCGCGCCGGTCAGTTCTACTTTTATTTTAAAAATAGTCTGACCGTCGGGCAGAGATTTGCCCGTACTTCCCGCATCCGTCCACGAAATTGAGGCGTTGTGATCATTTACAACAGAAAAATTGAAATTGGACAAGCTCACGTCCGTAATATCCACGATACGCGCAACTTGCTGGTTTTCAACCTGTATGGAAAACTGGAATGTACCTACGCGGTCAAAATTTTCTACCTTGACAGGAATTTCCACCATCTCGCCGAGCGTACCGCTTGTATTTGTCATTTTGAAAGTCAGATTGGAAACATACACATCCGGCACGTCTATCGTATCGCAAAAAGTATGTGAGCCGCAGGCATTGGTAGCTGTCAGGCAAACCACATAAGCCTGGCCGACCATGAAAGTATGTACCGGATTCAAGTCTGTAGAAGTTGTACCATCTCCAAAATCCCAACTCGGACTGCCGATGATGTTGTCGGCAAAAAATTTGATTACGCCTCCCGGACGAATCATGTAGGTAAAATGCGCGTGAGGCGGTTGTCCAGTATTAAAAATGACAAAGCTTTGTACGTCAAAACACCCGTTCACGTCCACCACTTTTACAAAATAATTGCCGTTGCTCAGGTCATTAATTTTGAAAGTATCGGTAGTGATGGTATCAATGGCTACGCCGTTCAAAAAGATGGTGAAAGGCGCAGTGCCGCCGTTTATTTGCAAAATCGCCATACCGTTCATGCCGCCGCAGGAATCAGAAGAAACAGTGACATTTACATTCAAAAAGCCCGAACCGCCCACCGTCACCTGCACACTTTGCTCACAGCCGCTGTCGTCCACGATTCTGACTGTGTAAATGCCCGGATTCAGATTCTCGATCGTGTAGTTTGAATCTGAGGTGATTTCTTCCAAAGCTCCGTTCAGGTAAATACTAAAGGGCGGCGCTCCGCGCTGAATATCCAAATTTATAGCGCCGGACTGCCCGCACTAAGCGTTGGTGACACTGGTTTGAAAATAAATATCGCCGCTGCCGCTTACACTCTGCTGGCTGGTATCTTCACAACCGTGTGCATCCACCACGCGCACCGTGTAGGTACCCGGCGCAAGGTTTTGAATGTTGTAAAAATTGTCGGTGGTGGAGGCAAATAAATTTCCATTCAGGTAAATGGTAAATGGCGATGTTCCGCCTGTCATATCCACCCGGATACTGCCGTTGGATTGACCGCAACCCGATGCAACCGCAGTAGTCTGTATCGTGACCGGAGGTCCGCCCGCCACATTTTGCATCTTGCTGTCTTCACAACCATGCGCATCTACCACGCGTACCGTATAATTTCCCGGCGACAAGCCTGTAATTACATAATTGCGATCCGGCGTAGTAGCCACCAGATTACCGTCCAAAAATACCTGGAACGGCGCGGTTCCATCGAATATATCCACAGTGATCGTGCCGTTTGATTGACCACAGCCGCAGATCGTAGAAGCCGTATTGATGTGGACAGGCGGGAAACCTGCGACAACCTGTACGCCGGTGTCTTCACAACCATGTGCGTCCACCACCCGTATCGTGTACGTTCCCATATCCAAGCCCGCTATGATGTAGTCGCGATTATTGGTAGTTGCCAGCAAATTTCCATTGACAAAAATGCTGAACGGTGCACTACCGCCCGCGATATCTACCGTAATCGTGCCGTTTGATTGACCACAGCCACAGGCTGTCGAACTTGTCGTAATGTCCACCGCAGGACCGCCGCCCACGTTTTGTACGTTCGTGTCTTCACAACCGTGCGCGTCCACCACTCGAACCGTGTATGTGTCCGGCGACAAACCCGCTATCACATAATTGCGGTTGCTCGTGGAAGCCAGTAAATTTCCATTGACAAAAATGCTGAACGGCGCACTGCCGCCCGCGATATCTACCGTAATCGTGCCGTTCGATTGACCACAGCCGCAAGCTGTCGAACTCGTCGTAATATCTACCGCAGGACCGCCGCTTACAATCTGCACACTCGTATCTTCACAACCGTGCGCGTCCACCACGCGTGCCGTGTAAGTGCCCGGCGACAAGCCCGCTATCACATAATTGCGGTTGCTCGTGGAAGCCAGCAAATTTCCATTTACAAAAATGCTGAACGGCGCGCTGCCGCCCGCGATATCTACCGTAATCGTGCCGT
>CALMIT010000516.1 GCA_937864255.1 uncultured Saprospiraceae bacterium | reverse complement strand
ATATTTCATTCGAAGTCACGGGCAGCGAACTGGGGGCGCTGCTGCTCGAATCATCGGAACTCAAACGCATTCAGCCGCCCGTAAACCGCGCACAGCGGCAGACCAACTACCAGTTTGTCATCCATCATTACCTCAGCGCCGATGGTTATCTGCGTTTTGAAATGTTGAAACCGACGGCCGTGCAGCGCAAAAAACTGCAAGTCATCAACGAATATCCGAAAATCACGCAGGCGAAAGGCGCAGTGTACCGCGTCATGAAAGAATTTGAACTATGCCCAAAAATGCTGCACCTCGAAGATGGCGCGGGCGCTTGTTTTCATTACCACATCAAAGAATGTTACGGCGCTTGCGCGGGACTGGAGCCGCCGGAAAGCTACAACGAACGCGCCGAGCAGGCGCTGGGCTGGCTGGCAAATGTATTTGAGCACCCCAATTTTTTCATTCTGGATCAGGGGCGTACGCAGGGCGAAAAATCGGTGGTGCAGGTGGAAAATGGCGAACTGATCGGCTACGGTTACGTGGACACGGAATTTTTGAGCGGTACGCTGGACGAACTCGCCGACAGCATCCAACCGCTGGAAAGTAATCCCGAAGTGCGCAAAATCATCCGCCGTTTTATGGCGGAAGCGCGGGGATTGAAAGTGATTAAATATTGAATTTTTGGGCGAGGATTTCAGCCATTTCCGACTGAATTTTTTGAGCTTCTATACGCGCCTTTTCGGCAAAATCCGTCCCGTTTCCGGCGTAAATAATGCCTCGCGAAGAATTGACCAAAAGCCCGCACTGATCGTTCAAACTAAATTTTGCAACTTCAGCTAACTCGCCGCCCTGCGCGCCGATGCCAGGCACGAGTAAAAAATGGTCGGGTACAATTGCTCTCACTTTGGCAAACATTTCCGGGTGCGTAGCGCCCACCACAAACATCATCCGCTCCGCGTCCGTCCATTGCAGGGCGGTTTTTAAAACTTTTTCAAAAAGCCGCTCTTTTCCCACTTTCAAAAATTGAAAATCGCGGCTGCCTTCATTGGAAGTCAGCGCCAGCAAAATCACCCATTTGTTTTTAAAATCGAGAAAAGGAAGCACGCTGTCCACACCCATGTAAGGCGCGACGGTGACGGCGTCGCAGTCCAGGTTTTCAAAAAAAGTTTTGGCGTAAAGTTTTGAAGTGTTGCCGATGTCGCCGCGCTTGGCGTCGGCGATGGTGAAGTGCGTTTTGCCGATGTAGCGGAAAGTTTTTTCGAGCGCCTTCCAGCCTTTCACGCCGGCGGCTTCGTAAAATGCGAGGTT
>CALMIT010000515.1 GCA_937864255.1 uncultured Saprospiraceae bacterium | reverse complement strand
ATTTTTATGCAAATGCGACGCTGCTGCCCATGTCGGCACTATCAGCAACGACGTCTGTGCCCGCGCCGCCCGCGCCAAAATTGCGCCGCCTTAAAGCCAAAGAAGGCGGCGTGCTGCTGCGTTGGAAATTCAACAAAAAAGACCGGCCGGCCGCGCCGCGTAGTTTTGCCATTTACCGCTTCGACGACCGATATGCGGGCGATTTTGAGGATGCAAAAAATCTGGTTGCCACCGCCACCATTTACACCGACGAACTCATTTTTTTGGATAAAAAAGTGGAAAAGGGCAAAACCTACACCTACGCCCTCACCTGCCTGAATCGCCACCACATCGAAAGTCTGCCCAGCAATGCCAAAGCGGCTCTGATAAAAAATAAAGGGATAAAAAGGAAGTGTCTGAAAAAGAACAAAATAAATTTAAAATAAGAAGTAAGCATGGCGATTGGACCATGCTTACTTCTCGTTTTAACAGCCCTTTATTCATCATCACATATCCACGGATATCCTGGATAACTATATGTCTTGGAATTGAAACCACAATGCTCCAAAGTCCAATTAGCACAATTCGGTTCCGTAAACCAATTATTAAAAGTCTCAATTGTAATAGTATGAGGGCATTCATCTAGCACCGGACCCCAACACCAATGTCCAATAACAGTACCATTAGATATAATTGCATATGGATCATAATATTCGCAATAAATGGTAGGGTTAATACATACGCTAATCGAGTTTATCCACACACCATCCAAAAGTATCCGCATAATTAACCTTGCACTACCAGCGGGTGCTAAATTATAATATGAAACACAGGTAGTTGCGTAGAAATGTTGGTTCGGTGGGTTAGATGGACAAGCATGTGACTCTGTTCTACAGCAGGCTACATCTCTTCTCCCGCATGGACCTTCTATTCCTCCTCCTTTATCGCTCCTTTCTGCAATTTCTTTATGCCTCCCAGATTTATGAAAATAAAATTGAACATCGTCTGTGTTTCCTTCTATTTCAAACCCTAAGTAATTCAAAATTTCCGCGTCAAGTACCTGCCCATCCTCTAATTTTGATAAATCAACAAGCGGTGGTTCTGTTGAATTTTTAGAACACGAAAACAATAAGATTGTCAACGCGAATAGTAATAATCGGTTTTTCATGAGTGAAGAGTTTTTAGTGAGTTAAAAAATTAAAAGTGAAAATAGATTTTTTTTGTTACAAACAAACAAATTGTTGAACATTATTTAGTCAAAATTTAAAACCATTCCTTACTTGTATAATCAAATCGCATCTGCAACTTAAGCATTCAGCAAACATCCCGTCAATTCTCGTATTTTGCGCACATGATACACTACGCCAAGGATACCGAAAACATCGTCACGCTCACGCTGGATATGCAGGGCAGGAAGGAAAACATCATCAACCACGAAATCGTGGAGGCTTTCGTGCCGGTGCTGGAGCATCTGAAAAGTGAAAAGGCGCGGGGCGCGCTCAAAGGCGTCATCATCACTTCCGCCAAAAAAACTTTCCTGGCGGGCGGCGATCTGGAATACTTGTATCACGCCCGGAATCCCGAAGAGATTTTCACTTTTACGGAAAAACTCAAACGCTTTTTCAGAGACCTGGAGCGGCCGGGAGTGCCCGTCGTAGCTGCGCTCAACGGCGCTGCGCTCGGTACCGGCTTCGAACTCGCGCTCGCCTGCCACCACCGCATCGCGCTCAATAAACCCGACATCAAAGTCGGTTTTCCGGAGGTCAAATTCGGATTAATGCCGGGCAACGGCGGCGTGATTCGGCTGCTTTGGCTTTTGGGTATCGAAAAAGCATTTCCCATCCTGACTTTGGGACACCGGTTTTCTGTCGCGGAAGCCAAAGCCGCCGGACTGATTGACGATTTGGCCGGCGACGAACACGAATTGATGGAAAAAGCAAAAAACTGGCTGCGCTCCACCACCGAAGGCCGGAAAAGCTGGGACAGTCCCGAGGGAAAAATCCCCGGCGGAACCGCCCGGGAGCAGCCGGTGCGCCTGCTCATGAGCCGCCTCGCCGCCGAAACATTCAGCCGGTATTGCGATAATTATCCCGCGCCGAAAGCCATTTTAAATACGCTCAACGAAGGTTCGCTGGTAGATTTCGACACGGCGCTGCGCATCGAGAGCCGTTATTACACCAGCCTGCTCAGCAGCGAGGTGTGTAAAAATATGATCCACACATTTTGGTTTGACAAAAACGCCATTTATGCAGGGCTAAGCCGCGCCAAAGGTTTTGGCAAATTCAGACCCCGCCGCATCGGCATCGTGGGCGCGGGACTGATGGGTTCGGGCATTGCGTTTTCCTGCGCGTTCAACGGCGTGGAGGTGATTTTAAAGGACGTGTCCAAAATGGTGGCGGAGCGCGGCAAGGAATACGCCGCCGGGCGGCTCGAAGAAATGAAAGCGGAAAAACAGGTCACCGCCGAAGAAGCTGCCCGCATTTTGACAAAAATTAAAACCACCGAAAATGCCGCCGAATTTAAAAACTGCGACCTGGTCGTGGAGGCAGTTTTTGAACATCCTTCGGTCAAGATAAAAGTGATGCGAGAGGCGGAAGAACACCTGGATGAATACGCTTTCCTCGGCACAAATACCATTTCCATTCCGATTACAAAATTGGCTGAATCCAGCGGCCGGCCGGAAAACTATGCCGGACTGCATTTTTTTGTTCCCG
>CALMIT010000514.1 GCA_937864255.1 uncultured Saprospiraceae bacterium | reverse complement strand
ATAGAAAAAGGTGGCGAACCGCTTCGCAAATTCAAATTCAAAAACACCGGCACAGAACCGCTCATCATCAAAGATGCAAAAGGTTCTTGCGGATGAACCGCACCAACCTACCCGAAAGAGCCTATCATGCCGGGTGAAAGCAGTGAAATAGAGGTTCGTTACGATACGCAACGCATCGGAATGTTTACAAAATCGGTGACGCTGACTACCAACGAGACGAATGGCAGTCACCTGTTGACTATCAAAGGCGAGGTAAAAGCGCCTACTGAGTAAGTCGGTTTTATCAAAAAAATTTCGTCAAAAACAACCCCGCAGCAAATCCGAACGGACGGCGCGGGGTTGTTTTTTTTAAACCTTTTTCGTTGAAAATTTTACTGCTCGAACCGTTTTTTGCCGGCAGCCACCGCGCCTGGGCGGAGGGTTATCAAAAGCATAGCCGCCACGAAGTCCATATTCTCAATTTGTCTGGCAGGCATTGGAAATGGCGCATGGCCGGCGGGGCAGTTGCGATGGCTGAAAATTTCCTCGCTGCTGCATTTAAACCCGACCTGATTTTGGCGACGGATATGCTGGATTTGACCACTTTTTTGTCGCTGACGCGAAAACAAACAGCAGATATTCCGACGGCAATTTATTTTCACGAAAATCAAATCAACTATCCCTGGTCGCCCGACGACCCCGACAAATCGCTCCAACGCGACCATCATTACGGTTTTATCAATTACACTTCCGCGCTGGCTGCCGACCGGGTGTTTTTTAATTCCGCTTTTCACCGGGATGCTTTTTTGGCGGCTTTGCCGGATTTTTTGAAAATGTTTCCCGACCAAAACGGACTGACTAATGTGGAACGAATAGCGCAAAAAAGCGAGGTGTTGCCGCTCGGACTGGACTTGAACCGTTTTTTAAAATTTCAAAATGAAGCCGCCGCTGGCCCGCCCAAAATACTCTGGAACCATCGTTGGGAATATGACAAAGACCCCGACACTTTTTTTGAAATACTTTTCAAACTGGCAGATGAAAGTGTTGATTTTCAATTGATTGTGCTGGGTGAATCATACGCGAAAACGCCGCCGGTTTTTGAAGAAGCAAAAAAGAAACTTGCCGGACGGATATTGCATTTTGGCTTTGCCAAGCGTTTTGAAGATTACGCCAACTGGCTTTGGAACGCCGATATTTTGCCAGTGACCAGCCGGCAGGATTTTTTCGGCATCAGTGCCGTCGAAGCCATTTTTTGCAATTGTTTTCCGCTGCTGCCCGAGCGCCTGGCTTTCCCCGAACACATTCCCGCCGCTTTTAAAAACAAGCATTTTTATACCGATCCGGACGATCTTTTTCAAAAATTAAAGGCTGCCTGTCAGAATATTCACGAACTTCGCGCCGGCCCCGATTATCAAAATTTTGTAGCGCGTTATGATTGGACTATCTTTGCGCCGCTCTATGACGAACGCTTTTCCCGACTATTCTAAACTCTTTTATTAAAAAATGCAAACGCTTGATTTTCAGGGCAAAAAAGTTGCCTTTTATCAAAACGGCACGAAAGGAGTGCCTTTGGTTTTTGTACACGGTTTCTGTGAAGACAGCTCTTTGTGGGAAGAATTTTTGGAACCTTTCACTGACGAATATCAAATTATCAGAATAGACCTGCCCGGATTCGGAAATTCCGAACCCGTCGAAAATATCAGCATCGCCGGAATGTCAGAGCGCTTACTCGCCGTGCTGGAACACCTGAAAATTCAAAAATTCATTTACATCGGTCACTCGATGGGCGGTTATGCGGGTTTGGAAATAGTAAAAAAAGTGGGAAATCAATTACTCGGTTTTGGTATGTTTCATTCGCATCCGTTTGCCGATACCGCTGAAAAAAAGGCCGGCCGCGACAAGTCTGTCGAGTTCATCCGGCGCAATGGCCACGAACTTTTTGTCAAACAATTCATCCCTGGTTTATTCGCACAGGATTTTGCGAAAAGCAATACTTTCCTCGTTGACAAGCTCATTCACCGGGCCAGCCGCAACCCACAATACGTCATTACCGGCGCACTGGAAGCCATGCGCGATCGCCCAGACAATTCAGAGGTTTTGAAAAATATAAAGTGCCCGGTTTTGTTCATTATCGGTCAGTTGGATCAGTCCATTCCTTTTGAAATCAGCCTTGCGCAAACGCACCTGCCCGCCGTCGGCGACATCCATATCTTGCCGAATGTAGGGCACATGGGTATGTTTAAAGCGCAAAAAGAAACCCAGGGTATCGTCAAAAACTTCGTGCGCTTTTGCCTCGAAAACGCGAAGTAGAACTTACTATCCAGTTTAAAATATGATCGGCGCCGACATCCAAAAAGCTGCTCGTTTGCTGCGTTCGGAAGCATTGGTAGCCATACCGACCGAAACGGTGTACGGTCTCGCTGGCAATGCACTGAGTGAAAAAGCCGTGGCAGAAATTTTCAGGGTGAAAAACCGCCCGGTTTTTGATCCGCTCATCGTCCATACCGACCATTTTCAAAAAGCAAAACAGTTTTTAAAAGAAGTGCCCGACTGGGCGAGTGAATTGGCTGCGCATTTTATGCCCGGCCCGCTCACGCTGCTGCTGCCCAAAAATGAACGCATTCCCGACCTCGTGACTGCCGGCTCCGAACTTGTGGCCATCCGCGTACCGAATCATCCGCTCACGCTGCAATTATTGGCGCTTCTGGAATTTCCTTTAGCAGCGCCCAGTGCCAATCCCTTCGGTTACATCAGTCCGACGACCGCCCAGCACGTGGCGGATCAACTGGGTGAAAAAATACCTTACATCCTCGACGGCGGTCCCTGCCGGGTGGGTGTGGAATCCACCATCGTCGGCTTCGTAGATGAAAAAATCACCGTATTCAGAAAAGGCGGCGTGGCTATCGAATACTTGGAAAAAGTGGTAGGTACTATGTCCGTGCAGGCACATTCAAGTTCCAATCCGCTGGCGCCGGGTATGCTGAAGAGCCACTACGCGCCGCGCACGCCTGTCGTCGTCGGCAATCTGGAAGAATTGATGAAACAGCATGCTGCGCAATCATTCGGCGTGATTTCCTTCTCTGCTTTGTTTGATGAACTGCCGGTGAGCAGGCAGGTGGTACTTTCGTCCTCGGGCGATTTTGCGGAAGCCGCCCGCAATTTATTTTCCGGAATGCGCTACCTCGACGGGCTTGGTTTAGATGTGATTTTAACAGAACTGCTCCCCGAAAAAGACCTCGGCCGCGCCATCAACGATCGGCTGCGTCGGGCGGCAGCAGAGTGAAATTATTTATTCGGTGCATTTACAATTTTAGTTTTCCTCTTCACATTCTAAAACAGTTCAGATACTGATCAAATACAAAAATTCGGTTACGGCTCTGTCCTGTCGTTTCTCTGAGAATGCCTGCTTTTACAAAATCATTTACCAAATCGTTTGCGGTCTTATAACTACTTTGTGTCAAATCTTTTACTTGATTGACATGTATCACTGGTTTTTTAAATAAATCCTGGAGAAATAGCCCTGCTTTTCCACTTTTTTTCCCAAAATTTTCATTAATAACAGATTCCAATTCTGCTTTCAATGCAAGTATTTTTGAAAGCGTTTGAGTAGCATTTTCAGCAGTTTCGGCCACTCCTGTCAAAAAAAACTTAAGCCATTGAGTCATATCATTTTTAGTACGTACGAAAGTGAGGTTGTCGTAGTATAGTCCTTTATTTTTTTCAAAAAAAGCGGATAAATACAATAAAGGTTTACTTAATATTTTTTGATCAACAAGAAAAAGCGTGATTAACAAACGACCAATTCTGCCATTACCATCCAAAAAAGGGTGGATGGTTTCAAATTGATAATGGGCAATAGCGATTTTAATCAGTGCGGGTACGTGGATTTCATCATTATGTAAAAAGTTTTCCAAATCCCCCATTAGCTCATTTACAAATTCGTAATGAGGCGGTATAAACATCGCATCTAAAAGATTTACACCTCCTATCCAATTTTGGCTGACCCGAAATTCGCCGGGCAACTTACTTTCCCCTCTTACACTATTGAGCAAAATTTTATGCGTTTGTTTTATTAATCTGGAGGAAATAGGCAGGTTTTCTAGTTCTCCTACTGCGTAATTTAACGCTTTAATGTAGTTGTTTACCTCTCTCCAATCATTTTTCCTTTCAGGGATTATCTCATCCTCATCTAATAAAGCTTCATCTAATTGAGTCTGTGTCCCTTCTATTCTACTAGAAACTACTGCTTCTTTAGTTACATGTAATTGTATAAATAAATCAATATTTGGAACCAGTTTTGAAAATGAATTTAATTCTCCAAGCTTTATAGCTGCTTTTTCCAGCAACGTATTGATAATTTGGTCTTCCCATTTCCAGACTTCGTTGATTTTATGGGGTAAAAAATAGGAATAGCCCGTAGCATCCTTAATTAATTCACCTGATTTATATTTATCTAAATGTATCATGTACTTTTTTATTCACTCAAAGTTAAATAAAGAAATTTATATTTTACTTTAACCGCAATAAAGTAAAATACGCTCTATTGGATTTTACATTATTTCAAATCTCATCAGCTCTGCTGGTTATTAATGACCTAGTTTGATTTACAAGCCCGAAGCATTTAACACCGATTTCTTATTCGAAAATAGAATCACATAAGTTTTAGCTATTTTAAGACAATCTGCTTAAATTCGAAACATGAAAACCCGCTCCGCCTTTTTCTTTTGGCTGCATTTCCTGCTCGTTTTACTGGCTTGGGCAGGACCGTTTTTGTTTAACTGGAAATTGATCCTGGCGGCTTACGGAGTTGTTTTATTGCAGTTTTTCTTTTTTAAAAAATGCTTCATGAATGCCGGCCACGATTTGACTGACGACGACGATACCACTTTTTACTCTCACCTTTTTGAAAAAATCGGCTGGAACATCCCGCGCGGACCCCTGAAATTTTTCGTAAGAAATTTGCTTTACCCGCTACTCGGCGCAGTCGCGGTTATCTGGCAGTTAGTTTTAAAACATCCTCCGTTGTTGTTTTAAAAATTCCAATTCCAACGGTCTGTTTCCGAAATAGCGGCTTTGAGCAAATCAATACAGGCGCGGATGTCTGCTTTGTGCGCCATTTCAATAACCTGATGCAGGTGTCGGGTCGGGATGGAAATCGCGCCGGCTATCGAGCCGTTTTTGCCGTAGCGCTGCAATCCGGCGGTATCGGTGCCGCCGCCGGTCAGTATTTCGGGCTGCCAGGGAATCTCGTGGCGGGCAGCGAGGTCTTTGAGAAAATTGACCATACGATAATCGCAAATCGTACTGGAATCCATGATTTTAATGGCAGCGCCTTTGCCCAGGCAGGTTACTTTTTCGTGCGCGTGTGCGCCGGGTACGTCATAAGCGATGGTCACGTCCAACCCGATACCAAAGTCGGGATTGATACGATGTGCGGACGACATAGCGCCCCGTACGCCCACTTCCTCCTGCACCGTAAAAACGCCGTAAACATCGTAAGGCAAGTCGCTGTTTTTCAACTCGCGCAGGGTTTCAATGAGAATGAAAACCGACACACGGTTGTCCAGCGATTTTGAATTGATGCACTCGCCCATTTCGATGAGTTCGCGCTCGCGGGTGATAGGCGTGCCGATGCAGACGTATTTTTCCACCTCCTCTTTTTTCATGCCGAGGTCTATGTAGTAGTCCTGCATTTGCGGGGCTTTGTTGCGCTCGTCGGGTTTCATGACGTGGATAGGCTTGCTGCCCATGACCCCGTAAAGGTCTTTTTTTCCGTGTACGATGACGCGCTGTGCGGTGAGTGTTTTCGGGTCGAAACCGCCGAGCGTGTGAAATCTCAAAAAACCGTCGTCGTCAATATGCGTGGTGATAAAACTGATCTCATCCATGTGGGCGGCTATCATCACTTTTTTATCGGCGCGGCCTTTTTTGAGGGCGATGACATTGCCCATCGGATCTACCTCTACAGAGTCCGCCAACGGACTTACTTCCTTGATGATAAGTTCGCGGATTTTTTGCTCGAAACCAGGCGCCCCCGGGGTTTCGCAAATTTTTTTCAGGAGAGCAACGTCTATCATTTTTCTTTTTTCAAAGTCGGTTTTTATTCAAAATTTCGGAGGCAGCGCGAAGATAATTTTTTTGCAAAAAAGTCAAGGGCTGCTTTTCGGATTATTCACATTGCCAGGAGGTATTAGAAAACATACGCATTTTACGACGCTTTGTTTTGCTGGTTTTATTCTTTGAACTCGTTTTGCGCTCAGGTGTTTACGTTCAAATTCTTTTTTCAAAAATTTTTATAAAACGGAGGTTCTTGTGATACGTATCGTGTCCAAAGACAATCAGGCGCATGGTGGGTTCAATGGCGGCCAGATTGTAGAAAACAAACCCATCGGCTTTCCGCAGGAAGGCGGCGAAATTCGCCCTTACAGCAATCTTTTTTACTGGGCTTACGCAGAAGCGAAGGAAGAAAGTACCATCGGACTGCACCCGCACCAGGGCTTTGAAATCATGTCGTTTGTGTTGAAAGGCACTATCCGGCATTTTGACACCAAACAAAAACAGTGGATTCCGCTGGAAGCCGGCGACGCGCAAATCATCCGTGCGGGCAACGGCATCCAACACGCCGAACACATGCACGAGGGCAGCGCCATGTTTCAAATCTGGCTGGACCCTGATCTCAATCGCACCTTGCAAACGGACGCTTCTTACAGCGACTACCGCTCTACTGTTTTTCCGAAAACGGACGCGGCGGGCGCAGAGGTGATGACCCTGATCGGCGAAGGCTCGCCTTTCGAACTCACGACAAAAGGCGTAAGCATCCGCCGCATAAAAACCGGAGACACCACTTACAAAACCGAACTTGAAAAAGACAAAGTGCATTCGATTTACGCCATCGAAGGCAGCGGGAAAATAAACGGAACTGCGTTTTCGGCGGATGATTTTATCATCGTGTCCGATGAAAGCGAGCTGGCTGTCGAAGCCGAAAATCCTGCCGACTTATTCATCATCAGTTCACCACAACGACTTGATTACCAGACTTATGTGGAAATGATGCAGGCGCGGATGCGGTGAATTTGATTTTTATTTGAAGAGATTCATGACGAGCTATAATAATTATTGATTATAGCTCGTCTAAGTATTTTAGATTCTTATAGTATTTTTTTAAGTCATTTTTCCATTTTTCAAGAGGTTCGAAACGGCTTTCCCTTCTATTTAAATCATCAAATCCATCTTCAATTACAATTTTATTCCAATCTGTCTTATTAAGATAAGCTGTTGGCAGTATAAGCTTCCATTTAATTTTAGAGTTGTCAGCGGAAAATGGAATAGTACTGACATACTTATGAATGATTGAATTACCTACTAATTCTCTAAAACAAGTTTCAAAAGTATCTCTAATAGCATACCAAACTCTAATATCTCTATGGTGATCAGAACGGGTTTTGGGCTTTCTTTTTTCTATTAGGAGATTTTTAAAATATTTGTCAATTAGCTCCATTGAGTAAGAAAAGACGGGTGGATATAATTCCTTTTGAAAATCTTTTTTCTGTTCAGGAAAAAAAATAATAATGCCAGCAATTCTTAAAGCTATTGCATTTAGAATAGTCTCTTTTTTTGAATGTCTCAAGAAAGAATACAAATCCAGTGGAAAGCCTATATTAAAATAGTAGTGGTTATCTAAATTCAAAGAGTTTCTATTTTCATTAATATAATCCCATAGGTTTAAATTGTCGTCATAATCCTTTTTATCATCGGGATAAAAAGAAAATTTTAATTCATTAGTCCTAAGCCCTTCTATACAAATTATTTTTTTAATGAATTCATTTATGCTAATATCTGCTTCTTTATGAATTTCATGATTTGAAACCCAAACTATATTTTTATTCATGATTAGATAGTTTTTATAAGTAAACTAGAGTGTGTCTGAAAAATCGGAGTAAAGAAAAGGAGTTTGTATTTTTCGGCTA
>CALMIT010000513.1 GCA_937864255.1 uncultured Saprospiraceae bacterium | reverse complement strand
TGGATCAGACTTACACGCCGGGCGGCATGAAGTTTTATCTTCAGCAACAGCGGGAAATTGGCAATCGCTATTTGTTGATCAAATCGCGGGCAAATTATGCAGAGGTCGAAAAGATAAAAAGCTTCCCGCTTTTCAACCTCGGAAGGTTCCGGGGCGGGCTGATAGTGCAGCAAAAAAGCGAGCGGCGAAAACCTTTCGGCGTGCTGGCGCACCGCACCATCGGCTATGTGCGGGAGGGTGCTTCGCCGGTAGGATTGGAAGGGAAATTTGATAAAATATTGAGCGGCGAACAGGGCAAACAGATGATGCTCCGGGTGGGTTCGGAAACCTGGCTGCCGCTGAATGACCTCACAGAAATCGAGCCGAAGGACGGAAAAGATGTAAAAACCACCATTGATATCAATATCCAGGATATTACTGAAAGCGCGTTGATGCGCGCCATGCAGTATCACAATGCGGATAAGGGAACGGCTATTGTGATGGAGGTAAAAACCGGCGCTATTAAAAGCATTGCCAATCTCGGAAGATCTTCCGAAGGGTATTGGGAAACTTTTAATTACGCGATCGGCGCTGCCACCGAGCCGGGTTCCACGATGAAAATTGCTTCGATGATGGCGATGTTGGAAGACGGGGCTATCAAACTTACTGATACGATTGATTTGGAACAGGGCAAAACAGTTTTTTATGAAGAAGAAATGAGGGATGCCCATCCTCACCAAATCGAAAAAACAACTGTCAAACACGCCTTTGAAATTTCTTCCAACGTCGGCATCGCCAAACTTGTCTGGAAAATTTACGGAGAAAAAAACCGGGCAGGCAGATTTGTGAAGCGTCTGAGAGATTTTAACCTGGATTTGCCGACAGGCATAGAAATAGACGGCGAAGCTACTCCGTACATCAAAGAGGCGTACAACAAAGACGACCACTGGAGTGGTACCACATTGCCCTGGATGTCAACGGGTTATGAGTTGATGCTCACGCCGCTTCAGGTCTTGAATTTTTACAACGCTATTGCCAATAATGGCGTGATGATGAAACCCTACGTGGTGTCCGAAATCCAGCAATACGGAGAAACGATAGAGACCTTTAAACCGACAATAATAAAAAGGCGTCTGGCCTCAAAACGCACTATTGAGAAAGCAAAGGAGCTGCTCGAGGCGGTTGTTGATAGTGGCACCGCCCGGCTGCTCCAAACACATCAATTCAGGTTTGCAGGCAAGACGGGGACGGCGCAAATCAACTATCAAAAGTTGAAAGCGCGCACCAATGTCGGCGGGTATCAGGCTTCTTTTGCGGGTTATTTTCCGGCCGAAAATCCGGTTTATTCCTGCATCGTAGTTATCACCAATCCGCGAGATTTCGGGATATACGGAAGCGAAGTAGCCGGGCCTGTTTTCAGAGAAATAGCTGACAAGCTTTTCAATTCGCGCCCCGAACTTCAGAATGCCGTCACGGAATTGCCTCAGCCGGTTTTGGCTTCCAATCAAAAACCGGACATGGTGTCCGGGAAAAGTGATGAGGTGATACAGTTGTTGAAATATTTTGAACTGCCATTTTTCAAAACTACAAAAGAGCCGTGGACAGTTTTAAAAATGGAAAACGACTCTTTGAAAATGAAGCCGAGGATTATAAAGGAAAAAACGATTCCCGCGGTGACGGGCATGGGCTTGCGAGATGCGGTGTATCTCTTGGAAAACCTCGGTTTGAACGTAGAAATAAGCGGCGTCGGCAGGGTGGTGAGGCAGTCTATTTTGGCGGGAACGCCGGCGCGCGGACAATCCATTCGTCTGTTTTTAGATTGAAATTTTGAGCATAAAAAATAAACACTAAGAATTTATTTCAGCATTGTGATTGAATGACAAAGTGGAGTCTGTAATCAAAATACCGGCTCCGCTTCATTCAAAAACACCTGAAACCCAAAGAGAGGTTTAGCCCCCACACTTTGAAACATCTTAACCGAGAAAACTACTGGTATCGTGAAACTTCGCGAATTGCTGACCAATGTTGCTGTTATTGAAATATCGGGCGATAGCCCGGTTGAAATCAAACATCTGGTTTTTGATTCGAGAAAAGTGGAGAAGGACGACGTGTTTTTTGCTATCAGTGGTACGATGGTGGATGGTCACCAGTTCATTGACATGGCGGTGGAGCGTGGTGCGGCGGTTTTTATTGGGGGAGGGGTGGGGCAAGAAATTTTAGAAAACGTTGCTTTTTTTTGGTGGTTGTAGGATCCCATTGCTTTTTGGGTGGAGGGAGCC
>CALMIT010000512.1 GCA_937864255.1 uncultured Saprospiraceae bacterium | reverse complement strand
GTAATTTTTCAATTCTTCACAAACTACGTTTCTGCGCAATTCCCAGATTTGATTGTGAAATTGAAAATCAGACTCGGAAGATTGTACGGCGCTTTCGGCGCCTTTTTGCGCAAAACCGCTCGGCGTCACCACATTGTAAATATGAATTTGGGCAATTTGCTCCATAACATTTTTAGGGCCGGCGACCCAGCCGATACGCCAGCCGATCATCCGGTATTCTTTTGATACAGAGCCGATTGTGCTGGTTCTTTCTGACATTCCGGGCAGCGCAGCGGGGTGTATCAGTTTTCGATTGTCAAATAAAATTCGCTCCATCGCTGCATTGTAGATGAGCCACAAATCGTGTTCTATGCAAAGTTTTCTGATCGCCTCCCACTCTTTCATATTCAGTACAGCACCGCTGGGCATGGAAGGATTCATAATAAAAAACGCCTTTGTGTTAGGATGCACCGTCGGGATAAGCATATCCAAATCAAGCCGCCAGTCGCCTCCGTTTGGGTAAAATGGAACCAGGCTGGGAATACCTCCCGCCAGTTTGACTCTTTGGATCATACCCGCATAAGTGGGATCGGTGAGTACGACGCCGTCGCCGGGACTCAAGAGCGCCAATAAAACGTCGGTCATGCCTTCGGTTGCGCCGGACGTAATGATAACCTGATCGGGTTTGTAAAGCTGGTTTGTCTGCCGCGAAAGCCGTTCGGCAATCAGTCTGCGCAAACCCACTTTTCCGGTAAAAGGCAGATAGCTGTTGTCTTCATCGCGGCCAATGGCGGCGCGGGTGGCTTCGATGGCCGCTTCGGGCGGATGCAGGTCGGTATCCAGATTTTCCAATCTCAAAACATCGGGATCATTGCCGGCAGCGGCGGCTATTTTGTCAATTGAAAAATTAAGAAGTTGTCTGAAAAATTTAGCCATAAACAATCCTGTTTTGCTTAAATTTTTTGAAGCGCCTGCTCCATGTCGTTTATTAAATCCTGAATATTTTCGATGCCGACAGAGACCCGGATTAGTCCGTCGGTGATTCCGTTTTTCAAACGTAATTCTTTGTCAATGTTGCGATGCGACATGGACGCGGGGTGCAGAATCAAAGTATCCACGTCGCCAAGCGTGGGAGCAAGCACGCATATTCTGACTTCATCCATAAATCGCTTTCCCGCTTCCAGCCCGCCTTTTAATTCGAAACTCATCATGGCTCCGAACTGGCGCATTTGTTTTTTGGCGACGGAATGATCAGGATGTCCGGGCAAGCCGCAATAATTGACCCGCGCTACTTTCGCATGTTTTTCCAAAAAAGTGGAAAGTTGCAATGCGTTTGAAGAGTGCCTGTCCATTCTGAGCGCCAGCGTTTTCATGCCGTTGTGTACCAGCCAGGCGTCCCAGGGATTGCAGTTGGCGCCGGAAAGTTTCATTGCCGTCCAGATTTTGGTTTTCATCAAATCCACGTCAGCGCCTACCAACGCACCCGCGATAGAATTGCCGTGACCGTTCAAAAATTTTGTGGTGGAGTGTACTATAAAATCAATTCCAAAAACAAAAGGCTGTTGCAAATACGGCGTAGCAAAAGTGTTGTCCACCGCCGACCACAAACCGTATTTTTTACAAATCAAGCCGATGGCTTCGAGGTCAACGCAGGCGAGCGTAGGATTGGCGGGGGTTTCGCAAAAAAGCAGGCGTATGTCTTTATCTTTTTTTACAAAATTTTCGATTGTGCCTGGATCGCTGAGATCGGTGAAAAGCGTTTCGATACCGAAAGGTTGAAAAATTTTGGTCAGCAATTCTGTCGTGCCGCCGTACAGGTTTCCCTGGGTCAAAATTTTATCTCCTTTTTTTAAAATCCCCAAAACCAAACTCGAAATAGCCGACATGCCCGAACTAAATAAAATCGCGAAAGCTTCTCGGTCGAGACCGAAGGTTTCCATCTCCGCAATTTTTTGTGCGACGGCTTCGATGGTCGGGTTGCCGTACCGTCCGTACACGTGCCCCTCTCTGCTGCCCGCAAAAACTTCGATACCTTCACCGATATTTTCAAAAGCAAATGACGAGGTTGCATAAATCGGCAGGATGTGTGGTTTGGTCGTACGCGGATCATCTACCTCCCGCACGCAAAATGAATCGAACTTGATCGAATTTTTCATAAAACCGCTTCTGTATTTTTTTAAAAGAAAACGCGTAGTAAAAGTAAAAGAACCGCTTTTCCTTTCCGATGTTTTTTTTAGAGTAAAAGACTTTTTAATATTGCTTTTTAAATTTAAAAAAGCATCCAGGCTGAATTTTAAAAAACAACTTTTCGAGAAAAAAGCCTGATTTTGCAAAAGCGATCGTGAAAAAAGCAGAAAAATTTGAAGATGAAAAACCTGGCAAAAGAATTTGAATACTTACCGCTGATGGGTATGCTTGACGATAGCGAAAATATCGAAGAGACCCAGGCAGAAGATTTATACGAGCACCATAGAATCGTAGCCGATCCGAAGCAATCCTTGATGCGGATTGACAAGTTTCTGATGGTGCGGCTGGACAAAGTTTCCAGGAATAAAATCCAAAACGCCATTCGCGCCGGCTCCATTCTGGTCAATGACGACACCATTAAGCCCAATTACAAAATCAAACCCGGCGATGTTGTCAGCATTGTACTGCCAAAACCGCTTGAAGAGGTAGTACGCCCAAAAGCCGAAAATATCCCGCTGGATATAAGATACGAAGACGAGGATGTGATGGTGATATACAAGCCGCCAGGCATGGTCGTGCATCCCGGCGTCGGCAATTATTCGGGTACGCTGGTCAACGCGCTCGCCTACTATTTTGGTAATTCGGATATGCCTATAAAAGAAGGCAGCCCAGAAAACAGGCTCGGTCTGGTTCACCGAATTGACAAGGACACGTCGGGATTGCTCGTGATAGCCAAAACGGATTATGCGATGACGCACCTGGCCAAGCAGTTTTTTCACCATACGATTTACAGGCGCTATTGGGCGCTGGTGTGGGGCGAGCCGGCCGAAGATTCGGGAACGATAGCCACACGCATCGGGCGGCATCCGCGCCATCGCATGTCAATGGCGGTTTATGATGAATTTACGGAAGGTGGAAAGGATGCGGTCACGCATTTTACAGTGCTGGAAAAGCTGTATTACGTGACGCTCATTGAATGCCGCCTCGAAACAGGGAGGACGCATCAGATCAGGGTACACATGTCGCATATGGGGCATCCGATTTTTAGCGACCCGCGTTACGGAGGCGATAAAATCGTGAAGGGGACTATTTTTTCCAAGTATAAAAAATTTGTAGAAAACTGCTTCGAACTGATACCGCGCCAGGCGCTGCACGCCAAATCGCTCGGATTCGTACACCCCACGACGGGCAAAGAAATGTATTTTGATTCCGAACTGCCCGAAGATTTTCAGCGGGCACTGGAAAAATGGAGAAATTATCTGGCGAGCAGAAAAGAATTGCCCGAATAATTTCACTTTTACAAACTGGCTTAAAAATTGCCTCACACGGATGTGCTTATCTGATTATTCCCATCCCGGTTTTTTTCATTTTCATTTCGTTGTTTTATCATTGTTTCCGCCAAAAAATTCTGACATGAGAATTCTGCTTTTTGCTTTGCTTGTCTTTAATTTGGGCTGTAGCCAAAATTCCAAATCACAGGAAAATCCGAACATGGGAATTTTTTCAGAACCAACTCAGGCATATCAGCCGGAGCCATTTGAGTGGCAGGGGCACCGTGGCGCCCGCGGGCTTTTTCCCGAAAATTCGCTTATCGGCTTTTTGATGGCGCTCAAACAGGGTGTCAGGGTTTTGGAAATGGATGTCGTTGTGTCAAAAGATGGCAAAATTGTTTTGTCGCACGAACCCTGGATTTCATCAAAGATCGGCTTGAAACCTGACGGCAAGCGCATTTCACAAGACGAAGAAATGTCGTACAACATTTATAAAATGTATTATGAAGAAGTCAAAAAATACGACTGCGGAAGTGTCGGCCATCCAGATTTTCCGGAGCAAAAAGCCGCAAAATCTTTAAAACCACTGCTCTCCCAGGTAGTGCAGAGCGTAAATTCGATGATGACAAATGAAAAAATCGAAAGCGTAAAGTATAACATCGAACTAAAAAGCAAGCCGGAATGGTACGGCGTGTACGTGCCGCAACCCAGTGAATTTGTACGATTGATTTTGGCAGAATTAAAAAATTTGGGAATAGAAAACCAAGCCTCACTCCAGTCATTTGACGTGAACATCCTGGAAGAAATCAAAAAACAAAGCCCGGAAACGAAAGTGGCTTATCTCGTTGAAAACACCGAAGACCTTGAGATAAATCTAAAAAAACTGAGTTTCAAGCCTGAAGTATATAGCCCGAATCATAAACTCGTAAACGAGGCTTTGCTGAACGCCGCACATTCAAAAAACATCCGCGTAATAACCTGGACGGTCAACGATACTGCCGACATGAAAAGGCTGATAGAGATGGGCGTGGATGGTATCATCACAGATTATCCCAATCGGATTACGCATTAAAATAATTTCCGTTTTTAAATCACTCTCTCACGATCAACAAAGGAACTTTGCTGTAAATGGTCATTTTACGCGTTATGCTGCGGTGAAACATGCGCTCAATCAAATTGCGATGAGGCGAAGACATTATCAATAAATCCAACTCAAGCTGTTCGGCAAATAAATTCAACGTTTCCCAGACTTCCTCGCCTTTCATTTCTTTAAAATTGATTTGCAAGCCCGGCGCTTTATTATCAAAAAAACTGTCAAGCTCGGCAATATTCAGCGGTCTTTCCTCTTCGCCCGTGTTCACGTGAACGCAGTTGATGATTGGGTTGAAAGGCTCTATGATGCGCGCGGCCTCCCAAATCTGGAAAGGATCGGTTTTATGAAGATCGCTCGCATAACCGACAAATTTGAACCCTCTCGGTTCGGCGTCTTCAGGAATCACCATGACGTGACAATTGGCGCTGGCAACCACGCTGCTCGCCACGCTTCCTAAAAATCTTTCCAGTCTTCCGTGTTCGCTATTCGTGCCAAGCACAATCAAATCACACTCGTCGCGCTCGGCAATACCGATGATGGTGTCCGAAATTCCGCCGATTTCGACCTCCGAGGTGATTTTAAATTGCGGAACTTTTATTGCGCTCCTGCTCAGTCCGAATTTGATGAAAGATGCCACGACCGTACGCGCATTTTCTACTCTGTCTTTAGTAGCCTGCATCGCCATTACGGGCATATCAAGCGCCTCATATTCAGGTGGCACTACGTGCAAAACATTAATATCCGCACCCGTTTTTTCAGCAAAAATCAAACTGGTTAGAAAAGCGTTTTTGGCGCATTCCGAAAAATCGGTTGGAAATAAAATTTTTCTGATGGCTTTCATGGTTTTTGATTTTATGTGTGAAATATTTTGTGATTCAAAATTATACCCGCCCGTAGTGCTGCTTTATGAATTCAGTCAACACGCCGGCTGATTTTTCTCAAAAACGGTCATCCTGCAACTGCGCTTTTTGCAATGATTATTTATCGTGACAAAAATCACCGGGTGCTTTGATGTAATTCAGGGATCAGGTGAAAGCGATGACTTAACATTGGTCAAAAAAGTGAAACGATGAAGGATAAACCTGTTGAAAAATCGCTCC
>CALMIT010000511.1 GCA_937864255.1 uncultured Saprospiraceae bacterium | reverse complement strand
GACTACCAGGCGCTCCGCATTTGGTTTGCGGGGCGCTTTTTTTGTAAAATGAATCTGTCAGGCGATTTTCTTTTCCAGCCAAATATAAATCTCGTCTTGCGTGAGGTACGTCGCCCCGTTTTGTGTTGTTTTAAAATCTTTTAGGCTTTCAAAAAAGCGCTGAAAAAAAGCTGCTTTTTCTTTTTTACCATGCACGGTCATCAACTCTGCGAAATGCCTGAAAAACCATTTTTCAAAACTTGAGAATTCTTCCCAGCGTGCCAGCTTGCGTTGCACGGAAGACAACAGCGCGTCCAAAAGTTCATAATTGCCCAGGTCGTAGTGGTAAATCAATTGAAGAATGTGTGCGGAGCGCTGGAGGTCGCGGCGGTGCTCGGTTTTCGGGTGGTGGAGAATGCGGTTCAGCCAATCCAGCGCCTGATCGCAGTCGCCCATCACAAAATGCAAAACGGATAGGTTGTAATAAAAAGCCAGCTCGCGGCCTTTGTGGATTTTGCTGCGGTATTTGATGATGCCTTCTGTAATGTAAGGCAGGCGTTTTTTTGCATTTTCAAAATCCTGCACATTCATAAAGTACAACAATTCATAAAAAGCGAAATTTTGAAAAGTCTCGCCCTCTTCGTTGAAATTACCCGGAGGCAGGCGGTGAAATTCCTCCATCAGCGCCGGAAATTCCTCAAAACGCTGGGTGCGAAAACAGCCGTTGAGCAGATTAGCGAGATAAAGTTTATAAGTGTGTGGTTCTTCAGCAATCAGGGCGGGGTGAGCTTTCCAGGCTTCCACTGTTTTTTTCGCAAACCCGTAAAAGCGCTCCAAATCATTTTCCAGCATAGCAGCTATGGAAAAGTACTGATTATAATGACCTAAGGCTGTCAGATGCAAAGGCTGATGTTCGTCCAAAAATTGGGATAGGTTTGCGTCTTCGGTCGAAACTGCTATCTGAGATTTACCCATGCGAGCTGTCAAACCTGCCTTCCGGTTAAGCACCAGCGCTTTGGTTTCCAATTCGATTTTGAGTGAAAGATCAAGTAACTCGCGTGTAACAGCTTGTATCTGTTCTTCCATATTTTTTTCTTCCCGGCTGGTATAAAAGGAAAGTTCTTTGATACTTGCCCACCAAACCAAATGATGTCTTTGTAACTCGGTACCGAGTTTTTTAATTTTTACCAAAACATCGCGTGCCTGGTCATATAGCCCGCGTCTTTCCAGGATAAGCAGATCAGACATCAAATTGAATAGTTTCAAATCACTGCTGCTGCCTGCGTGGAATGACCGCAGACTTTTCAAAATAAGATTATAAAGATAATTTTTGGTAACGTGCAGGCTTTTGATGAAGGTCTCGTTTTTGAATTCGGTTTTTACTTTTTCTTCATCATATTCTTCCATCCCGTCAATAAAGTCGAAGAGCTTCAGGTAGTTTTTTTCACCGCTTTGCAGATTGCAATAGAGCCGGAAATAGCGTTTTTCACTCAGCGACAGACTTTGTATCAGGTCGAATAATTGGGTAGATGCCGCCATAGGGTTTTACAATTGGTGTCGCGATTTTTTCGTGTCGAAAAACGGATTAAATTCGCTTGATTTGTAAATAATTGAAAATCAGTACTTTGAAAAAATAAATTTCTATTTTTCATCAAATCTTGCTGGAAAGTACTTACTATTTTTGACATAACAGGCTCCTACAATTTGAATTTTTTGGTCTTGGACAAGTTGGGAGGGGTGTGGATATTTGTTGGCGTTATGTTATTATAAATTTTAGATAATACAACATATGTGTAATTCTTTACAGGAATTTTTTAAAGATAAGATGGAAGAAATAAAGAAAGATGGGTTTACGAAAGACAACCTGAGAAAATTATTTTATAAAAATACAAATGGTTATCCAGAATCCCTGAGTCTGATTTCGTCAGTACATGGCAAGCTAAAAGCAGTATTAATTGCTCCAAAAGGAGAAGCGGCTAGTGCAGATTGCAAACTGTTAGTTGAATATGATAATAATTCACTTAAAAATATGTATTGGTGGGCAATGGTAGATATGGAGAATGCTTGTAAGGGTTTAAATTCAATAAAATGGCTTAATACTACAAAAGGAGAAGCACCCCGTATAGAGTCGTTTTTCCAAGACATGATAGTCGTTATTAAAGATTTAAAAACCCAAAAACTGTGGTTAGTAGATCATTGTCATGGAAATGACTCAAACACCGCTGAACAAATTTACTCAACATATCAAAATGACCTGAAAGATTTTGGATATGCTTCTTTGCCTTTCTTCCTTCCCGGAGGCGATATCCTGATTGGCGATCATTTTATTTTCATTGGTTTTTGCACTTTTCAACGGAACTTAGATGAGTTTTCCAAGCATGAAATTCTCAAAAAAGCTATTGAGAAATATTATAAAGAAGTAACAGGAACATGTGCATCCCACTTCAGAGATGCCTTTTTATTGGTTTTAAATCATGTCTTAGATACGAGTAGGAAGATAATTATATTTCCAAACGAAGAGTGTGTTGTGGAAAAAGAAAAGGAAAGAGCTGCAAGTTTCGATCCGGTTAAATTCAGAGAACATTTAGATTGGTTTTTGACTTTGGGTGGCGAAGACGAAGATGGCAACTATTTAATATTTTTAGGAAAACCTAAGAATATTTCAATAAATGATAATTCACGGGACACATTCTTTGCTACGATTGACTCTTGGTGGGAAGATACTAGGTCTTGGCTAATTTCCCAAAATTCTGGTACTGATAATAGAAAATTTAAAATAATAGAACTACCAATTCCATGTATTTCGTACAATAGTAGCAATAGTAGAAGCAAGAAAATCTGGACAGCTTACTCTTATAATAACTGCTTGGTTGAAGATTACAAGGGGCAAAAAAGCATACTAGTGCCTAAGTATGCCGATAGCCGCAAAAATGGAGCCGAGTTGTGTGCCTATGACAACCGAGTAGTCAAAATATTTGATTGTGCTGGCTTTAAAGAAATAAAGAAAATAGGTAAGTTATCAGCCTACCTGGAAAATGGAAAAGGTTCGCTTCATTGTCTCACCAAAGACCTTATTCGTGAATAATTTTTCTTCATAATTAAAAACTGTTAAAAATGACAACTTCACCAAGCCTGGAAGTCATGGCGACAAGCTTTTTCACCTTGGATCAGCTAAAATTAGAGACCTTCCCAGATGGCGCGCAAGCCGCAATTAGGTTTCGAGTAGGTACAAGTAACAATGCTAACGACAATATTAAATTGTCAGGAAATACGATTCAGTTTTTTTTAGACAAACATGAAAGTGAAGATACTTATCAATTAAGGCATGAAGAGTCTGAATTCCCGGGTGATGACGATGAATACTACCTTTATTCGAAATTCTTTTTTAAAGATATTCATAATGCCCCTACAATCCTTCTTCCTGTGTTTGAAGCAAAAACTATTGATGTCGAACTTTTTCTAAAAATGATTTCAGAAGATAAACCGCTATTCAAGTCGGGAGACTTAAAACTTTCTCTTGTTTCGAAAGCTTACTTTATAATAGGAACTGATGACGAAAGGCTTGGGAAAGCAGTAAAGGGTGCCTCTTCATTTTTGATGCAAAAAATCAATGGTATTGATGAACAGCCATTTTTGGTTATTAAAACTGATAGTGGAAATAGTGGCATGATGGAGATATGGTATTCGAGCATTTGATCAAAAACAATTTACTATGACCCCAAGATCCCAACCCCATCTCCTCGCTTTCCCCGATGCCGAGGGTTACCAGTTGCTTCGTCCGGCAGAGATCATTTACTGCCGGGCGGAGGGCAACTACACCAGGGTATATATGCAGAGCGGGCGGCAGCTGCTGGTCACCCGCAAGCTGCGGGAAGTGGAAGAAAAACTGGAAAAGAACGGATTCTTACGCGTGCACCACAGCTACCTGGTCAATTTGCACTTTGCCGAACGCTACAATCGCGGCGACGGCGGCAGCCTTCAGATGCAGGATAACACCGCCGTTCCCGTCGCAAGGAATAGAAAAAATGCGCTTATAGATGTACTGAGGGGTTGTTGATTTTGTTGCGTTCACCGATTTTCTGATTTCCAAATACAAGTTTGACGTCTTGATTTGCCGGCTTTTGCTACAGCCAGGTATGGCATGTCTGTACTTGCAAGGAAGTATTCAATTGGAGTGTTATCATGGCTAACGGCTCCTTATACGCCAGAGATAACCTGTTATACAATGTACGGATGAGTACTATTTCTCTTGAATAGATTAGACTTTGAATTTGGTAGTGCACTTAAATGTATGATGACTGAGAATTAAGCCAGTGGACGAAAATTAGAAATAGGTTCCACTGGAAAAGAAGTTTCTTTGAAAATTTGGTAGATCGCCTTTGAAATCGAGCTAATCGAGCCCGAATACAAGTGTTTCTTCCTTCAATGGCTTTAGTGAATTCTTTTCCAATCAAATGATTGTATCTGAAAAGAACTGCTTTAAAGCCATCAAAAGCATCCGTACACCAGTAATCGACTTTGATTTTCAAATGCTTGATTTTCAACATTAAAAAGCGAAGCTGACGAATATTTCTTTTGCCCATTGTAAAAGCAAGAATTTCTTTGGTATCAGCTGAATAAGCATAGAAAATCCAAACTTTCTTGTCCTTGCTGTGAACAAAAGAATATAATTCATCAAGAATTATTCGCCCATAATGTTTTTGGCGGGGTATGAGCTGGCATCCTTCAGCCTTTCTAATAATCGTTCGTAGAACGGTGGCTTGACTAATTTTGAATACGGCTGAACAATCCCGGATACCACTACCATGTATCAATGAACTTATAACTTGCTTTTTCACACCAGGATCGGCTCCTTGGTATTGATAAGCAAATTGAAATTGTTTGCGACAGCCCTTGCACAGAAAATTCTGTTTCCCCGTAATTTTTGTGCCGTTTTTAACGATATTCGGGCTTTCGCAATGAGGACATTGGACTTTGACTTTAATTTCGTACATCTATCAAAGTTCGTCCTCATTGTACTTTTTTCACCATCATACATTCTGAAGCACTACCTTTGAATTTTTATTCCTTCTACCAAAAAATCCTATTATGAAAAATTTATTCCTATTTATTTTTTTATTCATTTCGGTATGTGTTAGCAGCAAGGAATTTTCAAACGACTGTTGGTCCTCGCGTGCTTTATACTCTTCGAACGAATGGACAGCAGAGCCTTGTACGCCAGCCGGAGGAGGGGATTGCAGTGAAGGGGATTTTGAAAACTATAATACCGGAAATATTTCCAATCAATCTGGCTCCGATCAATGGACGCTTTGGGATGCAAACTCAGGAGACGGCGTCGTGACGACCGAGAGAGCTTTTGGAGGAACAAAATCTCTAAAAATTACAGCCTCAAACCCAACAACTGATGTTGTTTATAGATTAGGTAATAAAACAGAAGCGGATGGAAATTGGGATGGGAATGACGTTTATCGTTTGTCATGGAAGATGTATGTACCTGGCTCAAACGGAGCATATTACAATATGCAACATTCCGAATCACTAAATCATTGGGCGTATGAAGTATATTTTAATCCCAACGGAACAGGTGAGATCCAATACGGGACTTCCACAAGTAGCAGAGCCTCATTTTCATATCCCAAAAATCAATGGTTT
>CALMIT010000510.1 GCA_937864255.1 uncultured Saprospiraceae bacterium | reverse complement strand
CTGGTTTTTACTTACATCAATTTGATGGTCACGATGTTGCTCGGCGGATTGTGGCACGGCGCCAGTTGGGTTTTTGTTTTTTGGGGATTTTTGCACGGCGCATATCTGGTTGTACAAAGGCTGCTCGGGCCAGGTTGGGGCGCTGCATTGAAAAACCTGCGTATCCCGAAAATTGTACAAGACGGTCTCAATATTGCCATCGTTTTCTTTTTTACAAACCTTGCCTGGATCTTTTTTCGCAGTCCCGATTTTGATACGGCGCTGAAAGTAATCGGCGGTATTGCTTCGTTCGAAAATTTCAATTGGGTGATAAAAGGGTTGCTGTTGATCTCGCTGTTACTGACAGTTGAAATAAGCAATTTCAAAATCAGCTACGAAAACGCGGTTTTAAAATCGCCGGCTTTCAGGGTGGTTTCTTTTGCTGTTTTACTTTGGGTCATTGCCTTTTTCGGCACTTTTGGTTCAAATGCATTCATTTATTTTCAATTTTAAAAAATGAAACATTTCTATTGGATAGCCGCGCTTGTTTTACTCACTTTCGCCGGTGACAGGATCGGAGGTGTTGTTTTGAAAAAAATAATCCTTGATAGCAAATTCAGGTACTCCCGGATGTACGGCGGACAAGCAAGCGCAGATATTCTGCTGGTGGGAAATTCGCGCGGACTCTCGTTTTACCAGCCATATATGGAAGAAATGACGGGGCTTTCCACTTTTAATATCAGCTATAGTGCCATGCCGATGAACCTGGCTGAGGTACTCGTCAGAGACTACCTCGCCAGGTACGAAAAGCCCGAATATCTTTTCATTGACGTGACGATTTGCGACAGGCTGAATCCGCAATTGATAGCAGGTTTTAATTGTTATTCCTCGTTTTCGGACAGATTGGATTCTTTGATACACGCCGTAGCTCCCTCGGTGAATTATGGCGGCAAAGTGAGCCATCTTTTCAGGTACAATAGCGAAATTTTCCAACGTGCACTCTATTATTCGAATAAAATGGATCGCGAAATCAGCAGCCGGCTAAAACAGGACATCGGAAGCGTGGATTCGCCGACCGTAGAACTGGTTCCCGAAATGTTGCAGCATCTTGCCGCCACGGTAAAATTTGCCGAAGAACAAGGTATAAAAGTCAAACTGGTAGTGAGTCCGTACTACTTTCCATTTGCCGAAAGAATCAAAAATCTGGACGCGATGGTAGCGCAGGTGGAGACAGCCACGGGTATGGAGGTACACGATTATTCGCGCGCCATCAAAGAGCCGGAAGATTTTGGCGATTACCAGCATATCAATGTGCGCGGCAGCCGCACTTACATTCAGTTACTGCGTCAGGACGGCATGTTGCCGTAATTTTTTAA
>CALMIT010000509.1 GCA_937864255.1 uncultured Saprospiraceae bacterium | reverse complement strand
TAATGACGCGAATGTAAACCCGGGAAGCAGTCCTGCCCAGACAAATGTGGTTTATCACAACACCAATTCGGTTACTGTTTATTGGGGAACTATTGCGGGAAGCACCAATTACGGGCTGCGTTACAGGATAGAAGGCAGCAATGAGCTTTGGGTAGAAGGAACTTCGTTGCGCGCTTATCGCCGCCTGTTTAGCTTGCAGGCTTGTACTGATTACGAAGTACAGTACCGCAACTTTAAAAACGGTGCATGGAATTGCTGGTCGGAAAGTTACTTTTTCACCACGCCTTGTGCCAGAGTTTTTAATCCGGGCAATACAAAAGGAAGTACCGAATCCGGCATGCAGATATTTCCTAACCCGACCAGCGATGTGCTGAATATCGTTTTGGATGAAAATATGCTGGACAAAGCAGCTACGCTGACTCTGCGCGACCAACTCGGCCGCGCTGTCTGGAATCAGCAAATAGAAATTTTGGAAACGACGCTGGTGGAGTTGAATGTGCGCAAGCACAATCTTACAGCGGGCGTTTACATGCTTTCTTTACAAAATGAAAATGGCGTGACGACGCAGCAGGTCGTAGTAAGCAGATAATTAATCGCTGCGTTTTCAAATCTCTAAAAAATTTGGATAACGCCTAAAACAAAAGGGCGGAACAGTGTTTCCGCCCTTTTGCATTTCAAAAAAGCCGGAACAAAAGGCATACGACCAATTTTTTGAAAAAAACTTATCTGCGAGTGAAATTTGTTCCTGACTTTTGTCAGACACCCGTTTTAGCATAATCATACGCTCATGTTTACCTTTAATCACTCAGTTTGACAAATTTTCATTCCATGAAATACCTCCTCTATTTTTTGGCTATCGGAGCTTTTTCTTTACCCGCGTTTGTTTACGGGCAATGTGACACCAGCAGCCATTTGAAAATTACGATAGAAATCAGCACCGACCAGTTTCCGTTGGAAAGCAGTTGGACATTGAAAGATTTGAATGGCAACACATTGCGGGCAGGCGG
>CALMIT010000508.1 GCA_937864255.1 uncultured Saprospiraceae bacterium | reverse complement strand
GTACCGCGCACCAGTTCTACGTTTTTGATGGCTTCCATCGGCATGCTATAATGGCTGGCCGGGTAGCCGTAAATGTCGGAATTGGTCATTACGCCGTTTTGGCGAATGTTAAATTCCCAACTGCGGTGCGGGTCGAGTCCTCGTGTGGCGAGGTTCACCTGATTGCCGGAGCCGTCCATATCATAAATAAAAGCGCCGGGAATTTTGGCAAAAATCTGCCTGCCGGTTTTTTCTGACAGGTTGGCGGGCAGGTCTTGTACATTTATCACCTCGCTTTTTCTGCCCCCGATGATGTAGGTCTCATTTACTTCGGGAAGCTGCTTGAGCGTTTGCTCCTGCCGGTAGGTGGTAATTGTTACGCCTTCCAGGTTTTTGATTTTCAAAGTATCGTTCTGATTTTGAGCTATCAGCAGCGACGCCGTGAAAACGGGCAAAAGGGTGGTCAATAATTTCATCTTTAAAGATTTTTAAAAACTTTTTAAATAGAATGTTTATCAAAATCTGCTCAAGCCAAAGCGTAGCCATGACTGAAACAGGCGACAATACTTCCGGATAAGGTAGTTGTGATAAAGAATTTCTAAAATCCGCTATTTGGCTATTGTGGCGGTATTACTACCGTGTCTGCGGCAAACGTAGTTTCGAGAATTAAGCTCCCGTCTTCCGCCCACTTTCGAAAAACGCCGTGTTTTTTATCGTTCAGGTAATTTGCTTCTACCTGTTTTTTGCCGCTTTCGTACCACACGGTGACGAGGCCTTCTTTTTTGCCATTTGTATAAAAATGTTCTTCCTTTTTTTTTCCGGAAGGGTAGAAATAGACGGTCTGACCTTCCTGCTTATCGTCGCGAAAGCGGAGTTCTCCGGTTTTATTTCCTTCCCGGTCGAAGGTGGTCATGATGCTGTCCTGCTTACCGTCTTTGAGCCAGTAAATCGTTGAAACTTCGCCAGTCGGAAAGAAATATTTTTTTTGTTCCCAAACGGGACCCTTTGGTTGGGCGGGATTGCACTGGTAAAAGCAGATCAAAGAAAAAATCGAAAAAAATACAATTGAAACTTTAGGGAGCATTATCTAAAATTTTGATACAAAAACGGACCGAACAGATTTACGTTGCCGGCCCGTTTTTGTAACACTTGTCGTGTATATTTTAAAACCGGTTTATTTTTTCCAGGGCAGGTCATTGACTTTTCTGGCAACGCGGTAGCCCAGATTCACGCCTTGTTCGGAGTCCATTCTGAAGTGTACGCCCAGCGGCACTCTTGACCATGCGTTTTCTTCCGCCATTTCATAAAATGAGCCGAAGCTGCGCGGTCTTCCCACAAAGTCGGAGCGGTTTTCATGGCAGCGATCCGTCATGGCATAATT
>CALMIT010000507.1 GCA_937864255.1 uncultured Saprospiraceae bacterium | reverse complement strand
GCATCCAACTCAGAGACTCGCTGACCATCGAACAACCGCACTTTTATAACGGCGGTTTAAAACAAGTGAATTAAAAAGAGAATTATAAATCTACATTTTTTCAAAACTGAAAAGCACCGTGGCTTGCTGCGGTGCTTTTTATATTTAGGAAATACCGCCGGAATAATCACAACTTTGGCGTTTGGGAATTAACTTTGGCAAAATTTACTGGATTCTTATGAAGTTGCTTCACCCGGCTTTATTGCACCTGATAGTTGTATCGCTTTTGTTGGTTTCCTGTAAGGCTGAATCTGCCGAAAAAACCGGCGAGAGCACCTCTGCCCAAACTACCCCGGATAAAGACAGCATTGCTGCCAATGAAGGATTTTTTGCCGATTATGAAAGTACAAATCGCGTCATTTGGCAAAAGCCGGATTTGGTCATCGGCTTTTTGGGAGATTTGCAGGATAAAACCGTAGCGGATATTGGCGCAGGCACCGGCCATTTTTCAAAAAGACTGGTCAAAAAAGCGAAAAAGGTAATCGCTGTGGATATAGACGAGCGCTTTGTGCATTTTTTGGACAGTATCCGCGTGAATGAGTTGGAAGCTGCTGAAAGCAATCGTCTTGAGCCGCGCCTTGCTTTACCGGACAATCCAAAATTAGAATCCGGCGAAGTGGACGCGGTACTGATTGTAAATACTTTTATGTACATCGAAAACAGGGTGCATTACCTGGAAAAGTTAAAAGAAGCGTTGACCGAAGGCGGCAAAATTCTGATTATTGATTTCAAAAAAATCCGGACGCCAATTGGCCCGCCGCTTGAGGTGCGGCTGCCGGTGGATTCTGTGGTCAATGACCTGACTCTGGCGGGATATCAAAATATAGAAGCGAATAACGGCACACTGCAATATCAATACATCGTGTTGGCACAAAAATAAAACCCTGTCTTAGCTCTTGACAATCAGACTATTGCGTTCGGGACCGGTAGATATCATGGTGACAGGCACGCCAAGATAATTTTCTAAAAAGCTTATGAAATCTTTCGCATGGTTTGGCAGTTGTGCAAAATCATTTATTGATGCCAGCGATTGATTCCAACCTTCCAGTTTTTCGTAACGTACCGAAATATTTTTTTGACACATATCAAAAGGCACCCGATCAGTGGTTTGTCCGTCATATAAATAGTACGTGCCGAGTTCAATATTTTCAAAAATATTCAATACATCAATTTTTGTGATAGCGAGCTGGGTGACGCCGTTGAGCATGATTGTGTATTTGAGTTGGGGCAGGTCTATCCAGCCACATCTGCGCGGACGTCCCGTAGTGCTGCCGAATTCAGCGCCTTCTTTCCGAAGCAGATCGCCCGTTTCGTTTTCCAGTTCGGTCGGAAAAGGCCCGCTGCCTACACGAGTGCAGTACGCTTTGCTGATGCCGATTACTTCGCCTATTTTTTGGGGCGCTACGCCCAACCCCGTACAAACGCCGGCAGTGATCGTATTGGAGGAGGTGACAAAAGGGTAAGTGCCGTAATCAATGTCGAGCATACTCCCCTGAGCGCCTTCGGCCAGAATTTTCCGGTTCTCGCTCAGTGCTTGATTTATAAAATACTCACAGTCAACCTGTTGGAGGCGTCTGAGTATTTCGAGGCTCTCAAACCAAAGTGCTTCCTCTTTTTCAAGATCAAAGTTTATGTCCGGGTAAATTTTCAGGAGTTGGAGATGCTTTTCTTTGAGGGCTGTATAATTTTTTTTGAAATTTTTATCCAGAATGTCGCCCGCCCGCATTCCGTTTCTGCCGGTTTTGTCCATGTAAGTGGGACCGATTCCTTTTAGCGTGGAGCCGATTTTTTCTACACCTTTTAATGCTTCCGAGGCTGCATCCAAAAGCCGGTGGGTAGGTAGGATGAGGTGCGCTTTTTGGGCTATCAGCAGCCGGCTTTCAAATTCGACGCCGGCTTGTTTGAGGTTATTGATTTCGCGGGTCAACGTGATTGGGTCAATCACCACGCCGTTGCCGATTAGGTTGATAAGGTTTTCTCTGAAAATTCCCGACGGAATGGTATGCAATACAAATTTTTTACCGTCAAATTTCAAAGTGTGTCCGGCATTTGGACCGCCCTGAAATCTGGCCACTATATCGTAATGTGGCGCCAGGTAGTCCACTATTTTTCCTTTTCCCTCATCGCCCCATTGCAAACCCAATAATACGTCAACAGCCATTTATGAAAGTTTTTTAAAAGTGCTTGGTCGTTTGACAACCGACCGCGAAAATGCAAATAAAAATGGTCACCTGTGTATAAACAAGTGACCATTTTTCAGGCATTATTTTTATGGTCAGGAAACTGTGGCGAGCAATTCCGCCGCTTTGGCCGAACCAAGTCCGGCGGCGTCCTGCCAGTCTTTTTTGTAACTGTCCTTACCTGCTTTTTGGGCGACGATGCCGCGCAAAACAAGTATTTCCGCTTCTTTAAAAGTTTCTTTGCCGGCGGCAGCTTTCAACGCGTTGTCAAAAGCGCGGAGCGCGTCGCTGTAATTTTTGACTTCCATCAGCGCTTTTCCATAATTAAAATAAGCGCTTCGGCTCCATTTGAAATTCGGATCTTCGGGTTCGTATTGCCGCGTAGTGACAAATTTGAACTCTTTAACGGCTTCTTCATATTCCTCAAGTTTCAAATGTGCTTCGCCTTTTATACGCCGGATTTTCCAGTACATTGGTTGCAGCGGGATAGCATTTTTGGCAGCCTGATCCAGGTCTGCAACTGCTCCTTTCAGGTCGTCTTTATAAATTTTGACCAAAGCGCGTCCGAAAAACGGCTCGGCATTATTCGGATTCAGATCAATACTTTTTGTAAAATCGTAAAGGGCGTCGTTGAAATTGCGTAGCTGGTAATTCACATAGCCGCGCCTTTCGTACGCCAGGGCATGGCGTTCATACTTTTCTATCGCTTTGTTGAGCGCGTCAATGGCTTCCGTTTCTTTGCCGGATTGATCTATGAGTTGGCGGCCTTTGATAAATTCCTGAACGGCTACTTTGTCGGTTTCGGGTTCGATGCTGATGTGTTCGACGTGTTTGCGGTCGCCCGATTCGTCAATCAGCCACATTTTCATGGTACTTGATACGGCAAATTGTGCAAGGTAACGTAGCAGCTTTACGGTGTTGTTCCAATTTTTTTCATCAGAATGAAGGACAGTGCGCGGGACGTTGAGGAAGAAATTTTCGGCTTCAAAAGCGTCTTCCTTGATCAGTAAGTCGGTTTTGTAGAAATTTTCCACCCGGTATTGGTACATCTGCAAGACCTTCGCAAAGGTCTTCTCATTGCCAAAATCCAAGCGGCCTGAGAGGATAATTTTGTAAATCATTTTGCTGCTGCTTTATAAAAAATCAAAATTTTACTGTCCCGAGTAAATTTTCTCAAGTAGTTCTGATAAAAAATTCCCTTCGATTAGGCCAAAATACTACGATGTAATATATGGTTGTTGCACACAGTTTTTCTTCGAAGTGTCGGATGACAGAAGACGGGCTTAATCCAAATTCCTTCAAAAGTGGTTTTTGCCGAAGCCTCCAAAGTAAAAATATTTTTTTTCAGGAAAAAATATTTCTTCAATTTTTTTTCAAAAAAAGACTAAAAATCAGTCACTTATACTTCGGTTGAAATAATATACAATTGAATGGCTGTTTCTGTTTTTTGATTGTTTCGGAGAGAAAAATTTTGAAAAATCAGCCCCAAACCTTGCATCCTTCCGTGCAATTGGTACAAATGTCAATTTCATTACGACCTTTTAATAACTTTTTTCTGAAATATGAATATTTTTCACCTTTCCAGATTTTTCGAAATTCTTGTGTTTTCAAATCGCCCAGACGGTGAGATGCGTCTTTGTCAAAACAGCAGGGGACAACCATACCGTCCCAGGTAATGACGCAGGCGTGCCATAGTTTCCAGCAATGATTGAGCAGCTTGTTTTTCACGCGGTAGTCGCCTTCTGGCGTTTTTTCGTACCGCGAATATTTTTCTATGGAAGGAATCAGGGGGCTGCCGTCGGCATAGTCGTAGATTTGAGCCGTTTTAAGTTTCACTTCGTCCACGCCTATTTTTTTTGCAAGTGCCTGAATTTCAGCGATTTGATGCTCGTTTGGTTTTACTACCAGAAACTGAAAAATGATGTGTGGCGTTTTCGAGCCGAGCTGCTTTTTCCACCGCACGACGTTGTGTGCGCCTTCGAGTACTTTTTCCAGATTGCCGCCGATCCGGTATTGTTCGTACACTTCCTGTGAAGTTCCGTCCACACTGATGATGAGCCGGTCAAGTCCCGACTCAACTGTCTTCCGCGCCATTTCATCGCTGAGAAAATGTCCGTTGGTACTCGTGATGGTGTATATTTTTTTTTGCGCGGCATAGCGCACCATTTCTAGGAAGCCGGGATGGATGAAAGGCTCGCCCTGGAAATAAAAAATCAGGTACAGCAAATGGTCGCTCAGTTCATCCAGCGTTTTTCGAAAAAAATCCGCTTTAAGATTGCCGGTAGGACGGGTGAAAGCGCGCAGCCCGCTCGGACATTCGGGGCAGCGCAGGTTGCAGGCGGTAGTCGGTTCGATGGAAATCGTGACCGGCAAACCCCACTGAACCGGCTTGCCGACCCATTTGGTAAGATGGAAGGAAGCAAAAACCTTTAGCGCGTTGACCACTCGCCCGAAAGTGATTTTGTTAAAAATAAAATTGAATTTGTCCGTCCAATAAAATTTCATGATGATACAAAAGTGCGGTAAGATTAAACATTCTACTGCGCGCTGCGCCTGATTTTTTAAATACTTTTGCAAACTTTTTACAAACCATTTTTAAAATGAACTGGTTTTTTAAAATTTTTAAAAAGCAAAAAATCGAACTGGATCCGATGAAATATTTGATAGTTGGGCTGGGCAATATGGGAGCAGATTATGATCAAACCCGCCATAATATCGGCTTTGAAGTGGCGGACTTTTTGGCTAAAGAATTTGATGTAAAATTTAAAAATGATACGTTGGGAGATTTGGCGGAGTTCAGGTTTAAAGGGCGCACATTTATTTTGCTCAAGCCTTCCACGTACATGAATCGCAGCGGCAAAGCCGTCCGCTACTGGCTTCAAAAAAGCGGCGTCCCGGTAGAAAATCTGATGGTGGTCGTGGATGATTTGCAACTGCCTTTTGGCAAAATGCGACTGCGCCGCGGCGGCAACGATGGCGGACACAACGGTCTTAAAGATATCAATGAAATACTCGGCAGTCAGGAATATCCGCGCCTTCGGCTCGGTATCGGCAGCGATTTTCAAAAAGGACGACAAGTGGATTTCGTGCTGGGCGAATGGTCGGAGGACGAGAAAAAACTTCTGCCGGAGATTTTGAAAGCAGCGGCGGATGCTATAAAAAGTTTTGCCGCCATCGGTCTGGAGCGTACCATGAATTTATATAACAAAAAATAGATTTATGCGATTTTGGGTTTTGTCATGTTCACCGTTCTCAAAACCAGCAGCCCCACAATGAAAAATATAATCAGCACCAGCACGCTGTTGCGCATGCTCCCCGTCAGTTGGTCCATGAAGCCGAAAGTAAAAGTACCGAGCACCACGCCGACTTTATCGGTCACTTCATAAAAACTAAACCAGGATGCGGTGTCCCGGGTGTTTTCGGGAATTAATTTTGAATAGGTGGAGCGAGAAAGCGACTGAATGCCTCCCATCACCAGACCGACTGCGCCGGCGATAGCATAAAATTCCATTTTAGACTGGACGAGGTAAGCCAGAATACAAATCACCGACCAGATACATAATATAAAGGTGAGCGAGAATTTATTGCCGCGCATATCCGAGATTTTGGCAAAAAGATACGCCCCGCCTATGGCGACGATTTGCAGAAGCAAAATCAGCAAAATCATTTCGGAAGTTGCAAACTTCAATTCTTTTTCGGCAAAAGTGGCGGCAAGGAAGAGTACTGTCTGTACGCCGGCATTGTAAAGGAAAAAAGAAGCGAGAAATTTTTTGGTATCGGGATGATGTTGCAATGAACGCCACACTTTTTTGAGTTCTTCAAACCCTTTTTTCATCAAATCTTTCGATTGTCCGGTTTTAGTATCCTTCGGCAACCTGTTGAAAGGAATCTGTGCAAAGCCCAGCCACCACATACCCACCATGACGAAAGCCAGGCGCACTGCGCCCCCTTGCTCGTCGAAGCCGAAATTTTCATGAAATTGAATGATTATCAGGTTGATAATCAGCAAAATAACGCTGCCGATATAACCGTACGAAAAGCCTTTCGCACTCACCTGGTCGTATTTGTCTTCTGTGGCAATCAGAGGCAGGTACGCATTGTAAAAAACAAGCCCGCCCGCAAAGCCGATGGTAGCGATGATGAAAGAAACAGTGCCCAAAGTCAACTGGGGCATACCTTTAAACCACCACATTGCGATGCAGGCCAGCGAGCCGATTGTGGTAAAAAATCTTAAAAAGGTTTTTTTCTTTCCGCCATAATCGGCAATGCCTGACAAAAAGGGAGAAGAAAAAGCAATTAAAATATACGCCGCCGAAATGGCAAAAGAATACAAAGCGCTGCTCGAAACTTGCCAGCCCAGTACCTGGACAAAATCATCGGTGACAGCAAGGTAATAGCCCGGAAAAATGGCAACGGTAATGACCAGTGCGTATGCGGAATTTGCCCAATCAAATAAAGCCCAGGCGCGGATAGTTCGGGTATCGTTGAGTTTAGGTGTATCGCTTGATTGCATAAAATTGATTATGAAGCAAGATAGACAAGTAGCCGAATTTTTTACCTTTAAAATACTTTTCATTTTTAACCCTCATTATCGTATGCTCAGATACTTCGCCTTTTGTCTTTTTCTATGCGCCCTTTTTTCATGCCGGGAATCTGGCGTAGTTGCCGATGCTGTTTTTTATAATGGCAATATTTATACGCTCGATTCGCTTCAGCCGCAAGCCGAGGCAGTTGCCGTTAAAAATGGCAAAATTCTTAAAGCAGGCGCCACGGAAGAAATTTTAAAATATGCGTCAGAGAGTACCAAAAAGATTGATTTGAAAGGAAAATTCATGATGCCCGGATTTATCGAAGGGCACGGACATTTCTCCGGTTTGGGCAAAAGCCTGATGCAGTTGAATTTTTTAAAATCAAAAAGTTGGGAAGAGATTGTGGCTCAGGTAGAAAAAGCTGCCGCTGCTGCCAAACCAGGCGAGGGGATAGAAGGACGCGGCTGGCATCAGGAAAAATGGGACTCTACCCCGGTCGTCAATGT
>CALMIT010000506.1 GCA_937864255.1 uncultured Saprospiraceae bacterium | reverse complement strand
TGCGCCTCATCAAAGGCTGGGAAATCAGCGATGCCGCACCGGAACTGAATCACCGGCTGGCGACAGAGTGGTTTGAAAACAGGCTGGCGCAAACGGCGGCAGAGTTGCAAGAACATTTTGCGGTTTACCGCCTCAGCGACGCCGTGATGGCTCTTTACAAACTGATTTGGGACGACTTCTGCTCCTGGTATCTCGAAATCATCAAGCCTGCTGCCGGCGCGCTGAACCGCGATACTTATGAAAAAACCATCGGATTTTTTGAAAGACTGATGAGTATGTTGCATCCTTTTATGCCTTTCATCGCCGAAGAAATCTGGCATCAATTGAAGGCGCGGAAAAACGGCGAAGATTGTATCACGAGCGCCTACCCCGCCGGCGACAATTTTGATAAAAAACTGGTGGCGCAGGTTGAAAAGGCAAAAGAACTCATCAGCAAAATCCGCGAGATACGCAACACCAACCAACTCGGCATGAAAGAAGCGTTGCCGCTCATTGTAGAATCCGGCGATTCTGCAAATGAACTTTTCGCGGTCAAGGGTTTGAAAGAACTGGTTTGTAAAATGGCGAATTTATCGGAACTGAATTTTGCAACTGCCGGCGCGGAAACGGATGGCATCGGCTTCCTCTCAGGCACCGAAAAATATTACCTGGTGGCCGCCCGCAATCTCGACGTTGCGGAAGAATGTGCCCGCATCAAAGCCGACCTGGATTATCAAATCGGCTTCGTCAGCAGTGTGGAAAAGAAACTGAGCAACGAACGTTTTGTACAAAACGCACCGGCCGAAGTACTCGACCGCGAGCGCCAAAAACTCGCCGACGGGCAAGCCCGCATTGCTATTTTGGAAGCGAGTTTGAAGGATTTGGGGTGTAGCTCCAATTAAAATATTTGAGATCAGGCGACGGGCTTGCGCGATCAGTTGATCGCGCAAGCCCGTTTAATTTTTTCAATTAAAAAATAAATACCCGCCAAAAGTCGTAAAGTGGTAATTCCTGCCGGCTGTTTCACATGATTAATAAAATTTCAAATTAAAACATGTGATTATGAAGCTGAATTTTCTCCTCGTTTTTTGCTCCGTCGTTTTTTGTCTGAATGCTCAGAACACTTTCAAAACCAGTATTTTTTTCCAAAAAAATAGGGCGGAGTTGGATGAAACTGCGCTAAAAGAGTTGGCAGCACTTTCAGACCAATTAAAAAAATTCCCTGATTATCACGTAGAAATAGAAGCGCATGCCGATGAATCCGGCTCGGAGTTTCATAATTTGAAACTTTCCGAGCAGCGGGCAGCAGTGGTTTCTGATTTTCTGTCGGATGCAGGAATTGATGTACAAAAAATCGACAGCCGGGCTTTTGGCGAAAAATCGCCCGATTATTCAAATCTGACGGAAGACGGAATGCAAAAAAACCGGCGCGTTGACCTTGTCGCCAACGTTTTTACATTCAAAAATCTGCCCGATTTTTTTGAAAAATTTTCCGGAAATACGTTTCAGGAATTTGAGTTTCCCGCTGATAAAAGTGTGCGTTTTTGTGGGAAAAAAGGCACGGTGTTCAGGATTCCTGCGAATATTTTTGAAACGGAAGACGGCAGTCCCGTTGATGGTTCGATTACTTTTCGCTTTAAAGAGGCATATTCAATCTCAGATATGCTGGCAGATAATTTGTCCACCATGTCAAAAAACCGGCTGCTCGAAACCGGCGGTATGATTTACATGGAAGCCAGTTTGGAAGGGACGCCACTAAGAATAAAAGAAGGTAAAAATATTTTTCTTGCTATGCCAGGCGAGTCCCCTAAAACGGACATGCAACTTTTTAGCGGAACTGAGATTAAGGGGCAAGAGCGAATGGACTGGACGCCGACCGGACAGAAGGCAGGATTTGACCTCGACGCCTGGCTCAATATGCCGCCCAAACCGGGCTCGGGCTCTTTTAATATTCCCCTTTCCGGGAAATTTGAATGCGACGAAAGTTCAAAACCCGCAGAGCCAAAACTTCCCAGGAAACCTGCTCCGCCTCAAAAGCCGCGAAGCGAAAGTTTTAAATACAATCCCGGCTTTTTAAAAGCATGGAGTCTTGGAAAGGAAAAAATCAAAAAAATAGAAAATGAGCGCTACGAAAAAGCGCTCGCGGAATACGAAAAAAGGCAAAAGCAATACGAAGAAAAAACGCTGCCCAATTATCAGGCAGATTTGGAAACTTACAAGTCAGCGATGAGCGATTTTAAAGAAAAAATGCTGGCGTGGGAAGAAAATTGCGAACAAGAAAAAGAAGAATTTTACATTCAGTACAAGAAAAAAAGAAAGCAACAGGATAGCCTGCAAATGATTATTCTTGACAAAAAATTGGAAGAGTGGAATGAACTGAAAAGGCAAAAAATAAAAGCTCTGGAAGATGAATTTGAGAATATTGGTGGAATAGATTACAAATCGCTCAGTACGTATTTTTTCGCCATCAACCAAATGGGCTGGATCAACTGTGACAGATTCGTGAACACGCCGAAAGAGCAACTGATGGCAGTTTCCGCTCAAAGCAAAGGCGACAATACCGACACAAAAGTTTTTGCGGTTTTTAAAAGAATCTCAACCCTCTTAGACCTCAACAAATCCGGCGATATTTTCTCCAAAACGGGCTTCCCTTTGGGTGAAGAAATTTCGATAATCGGCATTCGCGTGCAAAACGGCTTTCCTGAAATCGCCTGTATTGACACTACGGTTGGAAAAAATAATCTCCATTCCTTGAACTTTAAGACTGCTACACTCAAAGAAATACACCAAATTTTGGCGGAATTAGAAAGTCCTTTGGCGGTATCAGGATGAAGCTATTCTTGATAGCTCACCCCTTCCGCAATTTCACATTTTCGACCACGTAGTCGCCGACTTTTTGTCCTTGTTTGACGCCGTTTTCGATAGCGGGGCGATAGTGGATGCCACCGTAAAGACGACTGATTGCCGCTTCTTCGGAGGCTTTATAAAAAGATGGAAAAGAGCGTTGCGGCAAGCCAAATCTCACTTCTACCGAGTCCACAAAAGAAAAATTATCGCCGTATAAGCTGGTCAGCGCAGTCGCCGCCGCACGCGAAATCACGCTGTGTCCGCTGGTATATTCGGGAAATGGCGGCGTTTGTAAAGCCGGCAACCAGGATTCGTCAATGTACGCGTTGATGACCGTTTCAGGTCGGATCAGGTTGCTGCGGTATTTTTCATCCCAGCAACTGATAAAACCGTCCATCAAAGCTATGCTGGTAAGCACATAAGCCTCCGCCGATTCCATGATATTTTTTCCGGCACTTTGCGCAGCGAGGCGTGCAATGCCCATCCAGTGTCCGCCCGGAGTAATTTTTTTTGTGGCAAACATAACATGACCGACCTGGTGCGACACATAAGGATTACAATCCCAAAAACTGGCGATAGCGAGTCGCTCAGACCTCAAAGAATCTTCCACTTTCAGCGCTGCATACACTTCCATTGTTTCTTCAAAAAACCTGCTTTTCTTATCGGGGTCAAAAGCCGTGGGCGGCGGCGGAGCAAATTGCATGGATGAATCCATTACCAATGCGCGTATGTCTTTCCAGTGCGGTTCGATGCCGTCCATATAGGCAGGCGGCGTAGGTTTCCAAGTGCCCGGATCATCCTGGATCGTATATTTCGGCGCCGTGCGGGTTTGTTTATAATTATCTTTATTTGCCCAGGCGAGAATGTGTTTGGAAACTGCATCGCCATACGCCACAGAGCGCTCAAAGACATCGTCAGGCACGCCTATATTTTTGAATTCTTTTAAAATTTCATTTTCGAACGCCTCCATTTTATCTTCCGAAAAAATCAGCGCCTTGCCCGTCTGTAAAAGCGCCCTTGCAGAGGCGAGTGGAAAGCAATATTCTTTGCCGGCTTCGGGCGACGGCGTTGCTTCCAGTCCGTTTAATTGTCCGGCCAAAGTTCTGCATTCCGGAAAATCCGGCAGCAAGGCTTCGTAACCGGCGATGCTCGCGTAAGCATAAATGCGGCTGGCCACCGGCGGCGAAAAAATATCATAAACTATCACATCGGTCAACTGGCTAAGCGAGCGATGCAGAAAGGCGGGGTTGGCCGCTTCCGATTTGTATTCGGCAGATGCGGGCTTGCAGGTGTAAAAAAGAAAAGAAACCAAAAAGAATAAAAAAGCCCGGAATATTGACAGCCTGTTTTTCATGGACACATTTTTTGAAAGAATGTCAAAATTAAAAAAATGTGTCCTTTTTGGAAATTTTTATCCCGAAGCATAGCGCTAAAAGCGAAGCGGTCGGCATGAATCACGCCGACCGCTTCGCTTTTTATATTGTGAATTTATATCACCCCGCTTTAAACTGCTTTAACGCAGCCGTCAGGCGCGGCACCACTTCAAAAGCATCGCCCACCACCCCGTAATCTGCCGCTTTGAAAAATGGCGCTTCCGGGTCTTTGTTGATTACCACGATGGTTTTTGAATTGTTCACGCCCGCCAGGTGCTGGATAGCGCCGGAAATACCGACAGCAATGTACAGATTCGGACGGATGGCAATCCCGGTTTGTCCGACGTGCTCGTGGTGCGGACGCCAGCCGGCATCGGCTACCGGACGCGAACAAGCCGTCGTAGCGCCCAGCACATCTGCCAGTTCTTCAATGATGCCCCAGTTTTCCGGGCCTTTCATACCGCGGCCGGCGCTCACTACAATCTCCGCTTCGGGGAGCGGAACGGTGCCTTCTACGGTTTTGATTTCTTTCACGGTCACTTTGGCGGCAGGCACATTTACGCTCAAATTTTCCACCGAAACGGCACTGCCAGAGGCATCGGGACGAATCGCATTGCCCATCAGAGAAAGCACTTTTATATCTGACTTAATTTGAAATGTGGCGACTGCTTTGCCCGAATAAACCGATTTTTTTACTTTAAAACCACCGGATAGATCGGGCAAAGCATTCACGCCCGGCACCGAGCCGGCATTGAGCCGCACAGCCAGGCGGCCGAGCAGGGATTTGCCGGTAGATGTGTGCGAGAGAATGATGATTTTGGCGCCAAGTTGCGCAGCAGCCTCCGCTATCACTTTCGTCAACACCTGGCTATCGAGCGTATTCAGCGACGCGTCATTTATATTGTATACTTTGGAAGCGCCATACACGCCGAGTTGCCCGGCGTTTTCTACATTGTTTCCCACCGTCAGCGCCACGCAGGAAGTACCAAGTGCTTCGGCAGTTTTTTTGCCGTAAGTCACTGCTTCGAGGGCGATTTTTTTAAATTTTCCTTTCGGGCTTTCCGCAAAAACGAGTACCATATTTTGAGCTTTATTTTTGTTCTTTTAATTTTTTTAAAACGGCTTAAATGACTTTTGCGTCTTCGTGAAGCAGGCGCACCAGTTCTTCCATATTTTCCGGATCGACCAGTTTTACGCCGCCTTTTTCCGGCGGAAGTTGGTAATGAACTGCCACGGCCAAGTCGTCAAATCCGGTAGGTTCTACCACGGTCAGCGGTTTGGTTTTTGCCATCATGATGCCGCGCATATTCGGGATGCGCTGCTCGGCCATACCTTTTGAGGCGCTGACCACAAAAGGGGTAGCAACTTCTACCACTTCTGATCCTCCTTCCACGTCGCGACTAATCGTAGCAGTGTTGCCGCTCATTTCGAGTTTGTTTCCGTAAGAAACGAAAGGCACATCCAGATATTCGGCGATCATGGCGCCGACTTCGGAAGCATTGTAATCAATAGATTCTTTACCCGTGAAAATGATATCGAAGTTTTGTGCACGCGCGTAGTCGGCTATTTGTTTGGCAATAAACATAGCGCTTTGCGGCTCGGCATTCACGCGCACCGCGTCGTTAGCGCCGATAGCCAGACCTTTCCTGATGATTTGGTCGTTGTCCGCCGGACCGACGTTTATAATGGTGACCGTACCGCCGTCTGCTTCTGTCAATTCGAGGGCGCGCACCAGTGCGTACCACTCGTCGTACGGATTCATAATAAACTGAACGCCGGCGCTATTAAAAGCGGAACCATCAGACGAAAACGAAATTTTGGCGGTGGTGTCCGGAGTTTTGCTTACACAAACAAGTATTTTCATAATGGAATTTTATTTTGAACCTATCCCTTTTTAAAAAATGAACTTCATTGAAACGGATTATTACCTACCCGTTTTCAAAAGATTTTTTTGAAATTTGGGTCGCGGCAAAGATAGACAAGGATTAAAATTTTGCACAAATATCCCTGCGAATTTTCGCCGGCTTTTCAGAAAGGACTCATTTTAAAAATACTCTTTTATAAAAAATGGCCACATGGATCGTATTGCGCAGTTACTCCGCTTTCTTGACGAAAATCCGGGCGATTCATTTATGCTTTTTGCGCTGGCAAAAGAGTATGAAAAAGTTGAAAACCAAGCTGAGGCGTTTCTCTATTTTCAAAAACTGCTCGAAACCGATCCGACTTACGTGGGATTGTACTATCATTTTGGAAAATGGTATGAAAGAGCGGGCGATGTTGAAAAAGCGCTCGAAATTTATGACAGCGGCATGAAAATGGCAAAATCGCAGGGAGACCAACACGCTTTTAATGAACTCGCCGGCGCAAAGATGCAATTGTCCGATCCGGAAGATTAAACCGTTGAAAAAATTCACTGCCCCGCCTGACCGGCGTCAATACTTTTTCGGGTTTTTACATCAAAATTGTGCTTGCTAAAAGTACGATCATGGAAGAAGCATTTGATTTTTGGATTCCTTACCTCGCGACCAATTTTGTAGCGCTTTTGCTGCTCTATGTATGTATAAAATGGTACAAAGCCGGAAGAATTACATTCGGCATCATTTTCCTAATCGCCGCGGGTATCAACGCCTTCACGGCAATCAACAAACCGGCGGCTTATCTGGCTTATGAAAAATATACCCTGCTTGACTTTTATGAAGCTTTCATCACCGGTTTTTTTGCGCGCAATACGACGATGATTGTTTTGTCCATTGCACTCGGCCAGTTGCTCATAGCTGCCGGACTTTTATTTTTCAGAAAATGGACGCGCACGGCAGCCGCGGGCGCTATGGCTTTTTTGATAGCTATCGCTCCGCTGGGTTTTGGTTCTGCTTTTCCAGCCTCGCTGATCATGGCACTCGCCGTTTTTATGATATGGCGGAAAACGTAAAAGCCCGACCAAAACAGCCGGGCTTTTTGTGATAATTATTCCAAAACCCTGATTAATTGTAAACTTCTTCTACTTGTGTCTTCGCATCTGAGCCGTGACCTTCCATCATGCTTGAATCT
>CALMIT010000505.1 GCA_937864255.1 uncultured Saprospiraceae bacterium | reverse complement strand
TTACATTTGCCGCCAATTTGATAAAACAGGAACACAATTTGTTTTACCGGCTTTCAAATTATTAAGCCTTTCCTTGCTTCCTGGGTGGAGTTTTTTATAAAATTTTAAACTTAAAAATCTTTAATTTTTACGTATGTATTGGACATTGGAACTTGCACATCACCTGGAAGATGCTCCATGGCCGGCTACCAGAGACGAATTGATTGATTATGCCATTCGTTCGGGTGCACCTTTGGAAGTAATCGAAAATCTTCAGGAAATGGAGGATGAAGGCGAGATTTATGAAAGCATTGAAGATATCTGGCCTGATTATCCCAGAAAAGACGATTTTCTTTTTAATGAAGATGAGTATTAAGTTGCAAACAGCATTATAAAAATTGCCTGAATACTCAAAAAAACGGGGCGGCTTTGTACAAAGCCGCCCCGTTTTTTTGAGTATTATTTTTAACTGCTTAATTCAGTAAAACTGCCGCCGTGTTGTTGGTGCGGTCGCATTCGTGCAGGATCAGGTATGCGTCAAGCGACAAAACCAAGGTTTGCATGTAGCGCGTTTTTTTGCGCACGTCAAAAGTCAAAAATCCGCTGAGCGATTGGCCGGGAAACAGCAACCCCTCGCTTTTTTCAAGTCCCTCCGATAAAAATTCGCCGCCAATCACGATAGCGCCTTTTGACACCGCGGACGAGCCGGAAATGAAAGCTCTTATGCCCAGATTTTCTTCCTTTTTATTGCCTTTTTTGTAAATCGTAGCCGGGCCTTTGCCCACATTGCTGATTTGAAATTTTAAGGTGGCCGTTTTTCCGTCGCCCGACAACAAAATCAGCGTATCAAAAACCAAATCGGGGCATTTATTTTTTTCTTCCAGAATTTCTTCCAGCGTCCTGGATTCAAAATTCGGCGTTTCAAATACAATCTCTTTTTCCTCGATTGGTTTTTCATTTACTGATTTGCTGTTGGTTTGTCCGGCAGCACCCGCGCCCGGGTCGGGCGTTTCGTTAAAAATCAGTTCTATTTGCGGCTCTTTTTCTGCGGCAAGCGACGGCGTTTGAGTTTCCCCTTTCAAAATGATATTTTCTTTAAATTCTCCCACTTTCAGTTTCAGCCGTTCTTCCAAAATACTTTTGCGAATTGCCTCGGCGTAGTCTTCGAGATTATTCGCCGGCAGGCTCCGGTCAAATGAAAGTTGCAAAAAAGCCAGGTTGCTGCCATTTTTAAAATGCAGGTCAAATTTGCCTGTATTCACAGCCGTGCAGGAGAGTTTGAGGTACTCCGGTTCTTTTTTCAATATTTTCAGATTGGTCACCTGAAGGCGGTAGCCGGAGTATTTTCTGTCCGGTATCAGCGTATCCGGGTGACCGAAGGCAAAATTTTGAAAAAACGGAAAAAGTAAGATCGCGAATAAAAACTCTTTTTTCATTCAGGGGCGGTTTATTGAGTATGTTTTGGCGCATTTTCAGTCGTCCAGATTTATCATCCGAAGCGGACGGTTGATGCTTTCCTGTAGTGAAATGAAGGTTTCGGTGCGTTGGATGCCGGGTATATTCTGGATTTTGTCATGCAAAACTTCTTTCAGGTGGTTGGTGTCGCGGCAGATAATTTTTGCGAAAATGTTGTACAGTCCCGTCGTGTAATTGGCGCCTACAATTTCGGGAATGTCGTTGAGCCGCGTCGCCACTTCATCGTACAAAGAACTTTTATCGAGGTAAATACCCAAAAAAGCAGAAATGTCGTAACCCAGTTTGTCGTAATCCACGAGTATCTGTGATCCCAAAATGATGCCCATTTCTCTCATTTTTTTGATACGGACGTGCACGGTGCCTCCCGAAACGAATAATTTTTCTGCAATATCGCGGTAAGGCGTTTGGGCGTCCTGCATCAAAATGGCGAGTATTTTTCGGTCAGTATCGTCCAGGTGTATCGTTTTGTCCATCTGATTTTGGTTGTAAAATTTAAAATCTTCTTGCCTGGCGTTTCAAGTTTTGCAGCTGCATCGTTTTTATAAACCCGTGCAGGAAACGCTCCCGGCTGCCTGGGCCGGCACTGCGGGCTTATTTTATGAAAAGTTTAAAAGAACCTTCCTGCCGTTTTTCAAATTTCCCGTAAAGTAAAAATCGCCGGCTTAATAAAAAAATTAAGTCCTAATATTGACAATTATTAGATCATCCGGCAAAAATAATCACTCTCGTTCAGCCCGTTTACCGGCATTTTTGATTTTTTATCAAACTCCGTTTTATGAAACTTTTATACCATCCGGTTTTTCTAAACCATGATACCGGCAATCATCCCGAAAACCCGAAACGGCTGGAAGCAATGGGCGATCTTGAAATTACGCCGCTCATTTCCGGTGAAGAATACCTGCATCTTGTACACGAAAAATCATACATTGATTTTGTAAAA
>CALMIT010000504.1 GCA_937864255.1 uncultured Saprospiraceae bacterium | reverse complement strand
CTAAAATGACACAAGTGGAAGTGCGCCATCATCCACGCCAGTTCGGCGTATCAAAATACGGACTGAGTCGCACCTTTAAAGTGGTGAGCGACCTGCTTTTGATGCTCTTTTTCAAAAAATACATGCAGCGCCCCCTGCACCTTTTTGCCACCTGGGGCGTGGGCATTTTCCTCGTCGGCGTATTGATCAATTTATATCTGGTCGGTTTGAAAATTTTGGGTCAGGACATTTGGGGGCGCCCCCTGCTCATTCTCGGATTGATGCTGGTGATTGGTGGCATTCAACTGATTACCATCGGGATCATTTTGGAAATGCTGATGCGTACCTACTACGAATCGCAGTCCAAGCGCCCTTACCAGGTCAGGAGCATTTATTAAAAAAGAAAGGCTGTGTCAAACACCTTTAAAAAACCGGCATTTGACACAGCTTTTTTCAGATTTTTTTAAAATGGTTTATTCGGCTTCGTTTGTTTCGCAGCCACAGTTACATTCCGTCAAAGTTAACACTCCGCTAAACCCGCCCGTAGGGCTCGTATTCACCATGACCGGGTTGATGACATCATCGCCGAAAGGCACATTCAGATTGAGGTGGTCTGCATCACAATGCCGTGGATTACCGGTGAGTCCCTGATCCCGACATTTAAAACGATTACACTCATTTGCATTGCACCAGGCCAGCCCTTTCTGACGAAGTTCCTCGTACAAACCTTCCAAATTCTGGTGCGGCTCCGTACTTTCGATTACGGTGTAAACCAATTTTTTTGTTTCGTCGCATTGCTCACACTCACAATCACAAAACACGCGAATGTTGGTAATCTCCCAACGGGGCTGAGAAGGCGTACCCACATTCCGCGCAGTGCCTCCACGCGGTATCACGCCGCTCAAGGTGCAGCCATCGAGAGTATCAGGACAGGATTTGTTTCTACACAGCTCCCAGCAGCGGAGGCGCGCGGCGCGCAAAGCGTCATTAAGCGCTTCATCGCGTGTAGCACCAGCGCCGGCAATACCGCTAATCTGCCCATTGGCACATCTGGGCGCGGTTGGTTGAGCTTGTACTTCGTCGGCAACGACCTCGTCGGACATTTTGCTACAGCCTGAAAAAAGAAAAAGGGTGCAAATCAAAATGGACGGAAAAAGTTTTTTGTAAGATTTCATGGTATGGGTGTTTGAAATGAAGAAAATACAGATGGAGAAGGTCTTCCGGTAAATTTTCGGAAAATGGACATCAAAATGTGGCTGAAAGAGCAGATGAGACGCGCTTTAAATACGCGAGGCAGTGATTTTGAAAAGTGTATAAAACTAAAAAAAACAACGGCAATTTTCAAGATAAAGACCTGAAAACGGCGATAAAAAGCTCAAATCGGGCATTTTTTTAAATATTGCCGTTTTATTTTGGCGACGGAAGCGCTAAATGCCAAACAAAACCCCCAACTTCGCGACCTTTATTTTGAAAACGCTCATGAATCTTTGTCTGGACATCGGAAATACGCGCACCAAAGGCGGCTTTTTTGAAGATGAAAAAATGGTTGAAAAATTTACCGTAGAAAATGGCAATTTTTCAACCCAGTTCCACTCGCTAACCAACCGCAACATTCAAAAAGTCATCTTTTCCACGACAGCAAATTTGCCCGAAACCATCTCCGGATTTTTGAAAATGCAATTAAGCGCCATCGAACTAACGCCCCACACGCCCGTGCCGGTAAAAGTGCTTTACGGCACCCCCGACACGCTGGGCAAAGACCGGCTGGCTGCGGTAGTCGGCGCTTTTTCATTATTCGGCGGGCAGGATTGCCTGGTGGCAGATGCCGGCACCTGTATTACTTACGACTGGCTCGATCGGCAGACCAATTATCTCGGCGGCAATATTGCCCCGGGACTTGAAATGCGATTGAAAGCCATGCACCATTTTACCGCAAAACTACCCCTGGTAGCAGCGGGAGAAATCGAAAACCCCATCGGAAAAACGACCGAAACAGCCCTGCGCAACGGCGCTCTTTGGGGCGCTTTACAGGAAATGGAGGGATACATCCGCTGGGGACGCCGCCATTTTGGCAAACTTACAGTAGTTTTGACCGGCGGCAACGCTGATTTTTTTGCGAAAAACATGAAAAGAAAGATATTTGTCCACCCCGATTTGGTCCTCGTCGGACTAAACAAAATTTTGAATTTCAATGCAGCATAACCGCTTTCTAAAACTATGTTTGGCAATTGTGTGGATGATCCCTGTTTGGGCGAACGCTCAGGTAGCGGTTGACACAATTGTAAAAGACAATTCTCCTTTTTCAAGAATCGGATTGGGCGAATTATTTAATCAAAATTTTGCCACGCTCACGGGCATGGGCGGCATATCGGCGGCATATCACGATCCGGTGAAAATAAACCTGCCCACCCCCGCTTCGCTGGCAAATTTGAAACCCACCTCTTTTGAAGTCGGCATCGTCACCAACACCGCCCGCCTCTCCGACGGCGATCAAAATGCTGAAATCTGGAGCGGCAACCTGGCTTATTTTTCGCTCGGCTTTCCTACCAAAAATCCGATCAACGAAGAACTGGAGCGCGTCAAAAGTCCGGTTTCGTGGGGCATGAATCTGGCGCTGCTACCCTATTCAAACATCAGCTACGGCGTGAAAATCAACTCAACCGTCAACGATACTTCCGAGGTTCTGAATTTTTTTAGCGGACAGGGCGGCACTTACAAATTTTTGTGGGGCAATGGTGTGCGTTATAAAAATCTCTCTTTCGGACTCAATATGGGCTACCTTTTCGGAAAAATAACCGACAATCGCATCGTGAATATTACAGACCTCGTAGCCGCCTACCAGGTGGTGACGAAAAAAGAAATCGGCATCGGCGGTTTTGTCTGGAATGCGGGCGTGCAATACGACATTATTTTCAAAAAGCCGAACAAAGAGGGAACAATGACGCCCGACGGGCGGGTGCTCACGCTCGGCGCGTACGGAAATTCTGCCACCGGTTTTAACACCAACAGCAGTTTTATCGAAGTGCGACAAAACTTCAGATACGCCGTGGAAGATACCATCGCCAATCAGGAAAAAATAAGGCAGGAAGGCCGCCTGCCTTCCGAGTTTGTCATCGGCGCTCTTTACCAGAAAGTGAATAAATGGAAAATCGGCTTCAACGTGGGCACGGCACAGTGGAAGAACTATGAAAATGAAGCCAAGCCGGATGCCTTGAGCAACAATTACAAACTCTCGGTCGGCGGCGAGTACACGCCTGATTTTCTTTCCTACAACAATTATTTAAAAAAGATACGCTACCGGTTCGGGCTGTTTTACGGTAAAGACGAGCGGAGCAGCGAGGCGCTTGAGTTGAAAAATTATGGGCTTTCTCTGGGATTCGGTTTGCCAATCACCCTGCCGCGCCAGATGGTTTCTTTTGTCAATTTTGGATTTGAATTTGGCAAATTCGGACCTTCCGACGGGCTTGAAGAAATCTATGGTAGATTGACGCTGGGGCTTTCGCTCAATGATAATTCCTGGTTTTACAAACGGAAATTTAATTAATCACACAGCAATCCATACGAATCTGACCGGCTTGCGACGCGGATCGTCTTTTCAACTTTAAACTTTCTTTAAATAAACCGCCAGCTACTTTTTTAACAATTGTTCGTTCTAAATTTGAAATCGCTTTTTTTGAAAGCAATTATTTTTGAGCATACTTTTTACAAAACGCAAACCACACAACACGTTTTTTTGATTTGTTTTAAAAAATAAACACGTACAATGAAAAAATTACTTCCGGCTTTTTTATTTATTTTTTTCAGCCTTTCTTTTTTCAATACAACTTCCGCCCAGTGCGAAAACTGGAATAATTCTCCTCAAAAAGGCGAAGCGGAAGACGCCCACGTCGTTTACCGCGGACACATAAAAGAAAAAAACTTTGAAGCCGCATTTCCTTATTGGAAAAAAGCTTACGAATTAGCGCCGGCCGCCGATGGCCAGCGTTCTTTTCACTACATGGACGGTGTGGAAATCTACCTCGACAAATTCCAAAAATCTTCTGATCCGAATGTAAAAAAAGAAGCTGCCGACATGATTATCAAATTGTATGATCAATGGGCGCAGTGTTATCCGAAAGAAGCGGCATACGCCCGCGGCCGCCAGGCTTACAATATGTTTTACATTCTCCAGTCAGATTATCAGCAGATAGCCAAAGTATTAAAAGAAGCGGTAGAGTTGGGCGGCAACAAAGCCGAATACATCGTGCTGGATCCGTATGCGCACGTCACCGTTTTTCTTTATCAAAATAAACTGGTGAGCGCGGAAGAGGCCCGCAACATCCATGAAAAATTGGTCAAAATAGCTGACCACAATATCGCAGCCAATAAAGATTACGGCGCTTATTACCAGCAGGGAAAAGATGCCATGCTGGCTACTTTTTCAGTAATCGAAAACGACATTTTTGACTGCGCTTATTTCAAAAACAAATATCTCCCCCAATACAAAGCCGATCCAAACAACCGCGAGGTGTACCGCGAGGTGTATAAATACCTGGTGCGCGGCGGATGCGATAAATCCGATCCGCTTGTTTACGAGATTTTTCTGAAAGACAGTATCGCCACTATGGAAGAGTTCAAGCTGACCAATCCCGGCTTTTTTGCCAACGAACTCTACAAACAGGGCGACTATTCGGCAGCGATAGAAAAATACAAAGAAGCTATCGGCAATGAAACCGATAATGAAAAACTGGGAAGTTATTATTTCTCTATCGCCTCCATAGAATTTCGCAAACTTGACCGCTTTTCAAGCGCCCGCACCAATGCTTTGCAGGCAGCAAAATTGCGTCCGAACTGGGGACAACCATACCTGCTCATCGGCGATATGTACGCAGCCAGCAGCAGTTCCTGCGGCAGCAATTCTATCGAAAAAGGACTGGCGGTGTTGGCGGCACTTGACAAATACGCTTACGCGAAATCCATTGACAGCGACCCCGACGTTCAGTCGGATGCCAACAGCAAAATAGCCCGTTACAGCGCTTACAAACCCGACCAGGGCGAGGCTTTTATGATGGGAATAAAAGAGGGTGACACCAAAACGGTGCCTTGCTGGATCGGTGAAACAGTGAAAGTTCGTTTCAAATAAGATTATTTGGTTTAAAATAATATTGCAAAAAGCGCCTTCCCGCCGAACAAAGCGGAAGGCGCTTTTTGTTTTTAGAAAGTCTGACACAATCCTTATTTTGCCTGCGTTTAAAAACAAAAATATCCTGCCATGAAAAAGATAAATTGGATTATCGGCATCTCCGTCATCTTGCTGGGTTTTATGAATTGTACACCCAAAACCATCCCCCAGACTACCGAAACGCCGCCACCGCCACCCGTTGTGGATGAAAATCTGAGTCCCTGCCCAAAGTTCAGAGACGCCAAATACCCCGACGAAGTGGAAAACAACTACGTCATCTATCGCGATTTTTTGAAAAACGGCAAAATAGACCAGGCTTTCGAACTCTGGCAAAAAGTGTATGAAGAAGCGCCCGCTGCCGACGGCAAACGCAGCACGGTCTTCGAAGACGGAATTTATTTTTATAAAAGAATTTATGCGGGCGAGACCGACAGCCTGCGCAAGATGGAACTGCTGAACAGCATTATGAGCTTTTTTGACGAAATGGCAAATTGCTACGGCGAGCCGGAAATGATTGGCGCGCGCAAAGCCTTCGAGTATTATTACACCTTTCCGGGCACGGCTTCCAATTCAGAAATTTATACGCTTTTTAAAAATTACATTGACAAGGCGGGATTAAAAACGCAGGCATTTGCCATCAATCCTTTCACCGCGCTTTTGCTGGAACGCGGTTTGGCAAACGAAATCAGTCTGGAAGAAGCCAAAATCTATGAAAGAAAAATCAAAGAAATCATCACCCACAACCTGTCCACCGCCAAAGGTCAGGACCTCGAAGCCTGGAAAATCGTGGACAGCTATGCGCCGGAGCGCCTGTCGGATTTTGAGACACTCAAGAATTTTTACGACTGCAGTTATTACATGAACAAATACTACCCGATCTACGAAGAAAATCCTGCCGACTGCGACATCATTCGCGAGACTTACAGTTGGTTGAAATGGGGCGGCTGTCTGGAGAGTGATCCGAAATTTCAGAGCCTGATAAAAACGGGCAATGAAAAATGCGCCACAGGCAGTTCGAGCGGCCCCGCCAGCGAGGCTTATAACTGCCTGAAAAACGCCGACTATCGCTGTGCCGTGGAAAAATTTGAGCAGGCCGCCAACGAAGCGACCGAAGTCGAGAAAAAAGCAACCTACACCCTGCTCATTGCAAAAATCTATTATTCCCACCTCAAAAATTTCTCACGTTCGCGCCAATATGCGCTCGACGCCGCCAGAATACGTCCCAATTGGGGCGAACCTTACATGCTTATCGGCAGGCTTTACGCATCCAGCGGCCCGCTTTGCGGCCCCGGCCGCGGCTGGGATAGCCAAGTAGTGACCTGGGTAGCCATAGACATGTGGAGCCGCGCCAAATCGGTGGACAGCAGCGTAGCCTCCGAAGCCAACAAACTCATCGGCCGCTACACGCAATACATGCCCAGCGTGGAAGATATTTTCCAGAGAGGATTGAAAGAAGGCGAGTCTTACTACGTCGGCTGCTGGATACAACAGAGTACGACGGTGCGGGCGGTGCGGTGAGATCGCAATTTAAAATTTTTAAATACCTGGTCGGCCATGCAGCGTTTCATTGACCGGCAACATTTTAATCCCACTGACAAATTCGAAGAAGCATTCAAAACCGCCTGGCCGGAAGATTATAAAATTGTACGGTGGAAGCTGATTTTATTGGCAGACCGAGTGTAATCCCGTTAAACATAATCCCGCCAAAGGCGTTAAAGACCATTGTCAGATATTTTGACAGAATCACACCTGAATACAAAATTTTAAACCGGAAGAAAGTTAAGTCTGCACTTCCGAAAAGAAAGAATTTCCGCCACGCCGGGGATTCTTTCTTTGTTGTTCATTTTATCTTTATCGCCTCAATTTCAACCTATGCCTTTGCGTACAAAATATTCAAACCAACTTTTCATTACATTTCTCTCGCTGCTCTGTGCCTGCGGCAGCAAAGAAGAAAAAACCTTACAACCCAAAAGTCGCCCCGAGCCTAAAGTGGACGCCTACCTTGTAAAAACCGAGAGCTATGCCCAATCCGTAGAAATTCCCGGTACCATTGTAGCCAATGAAGCCACCGAAATTCACCCCGAAGTATCCGGCAGAATCACGACGCTCAATGTAAAGGAGGGACAGTTTGTAAATAAAGGCGCTTTGCTGGCAAAGTTGTACGACGCGGATTTGCAGGCACAAATGAAAAAGCTGGAAGCGCAACTTGAAATCGCCAAAGTGAACGAAAACCGCGCCGCCGAACTGGTAAAAATTCAGGGCATCAGCCGTCAGGAATATGACGCCTCGGCACTTACCGTAAAAAATATCCTGGCCGACATGGAAATCATTCGCACCGACATCGCGCGCACGGAAGTGCGGGCACCGTTCAGCGGAAGGCTCGGTCTGAAAGAAATCAGCCCGGGCGCTTACGTCACGCCGGCTTCCGTCATCGCTACCATAAATCAAACCAGTACGCTGAAAATTGATTTTGCCGTCCCGGAAAAATATACTTCGCGGGTGCGGATGGGACAAACCGTCAATTTCACCGTAGAAGGCAATGCTAAAAATTATACCGCCAAAGTGGCAGCCACCGAATCAAACGTAGCTGTCGCCAACCGCAGTCTGACGGTAAGAGCAGTCGTGAACGGCAAAACGGACGACTTGATTCCCGGCACTTTTGCCAAAGTGAAAATGATTTTTGAGCCGATTCCCGATGCCATTTTCATTCCCACGCAGGCAGTCGTACCGACGGCAAAAGGCAAAAGAGTGGTGCTTTACAACAACGGCAAAGCGCGCTTCAACGACGTGGAAACAGGCACGAGAGATTCTTCGCGAATTGAAATTTTAAAAGGATTGAACGTGGGCGACACGGTGGTCGTTACGGGTTTGATGGCGATAAAACCCGACGCGGGTTTGAAAATAAGCAGAATTGTAAATAACTGATTATCAATGCAAATGTGTTTGTAAACGCGTAATTCAGCTACATGAATATTTCCGAATTAAGTTTGCGCAGACCGGTTTTAGCGATTGTGATGAACGTCGTAATCATCGTTTTTGGCGTCATCGGTTTCAAATTTTTGGGCGTGCGGGATTATCCGGCCATTGACCCGCCTATCATCAGCGTAAGAACCAGCTACGGCGGCTCCAACGCCGACATCATAGAATCTCAAATTACCGAGCCGCTCGAAAAAGCCATCAACGGCATCGCCGGCGTACGAAATATCACCTCGACCAGCAGCAATGGCAGCAGCAACATCAATGTGGAATTTAACCTGGACGTGGACCTCGAAGCCGCGGCCAACGACGTACGCGACAAAGTATCGGCAGCGCAGCGCTCCCTGCCGCCCGACCTTGACGCGCCACCCGTGGTGAGCAAAGCCGACGCCAGTTCGGACGCTATTTTGTCCATGACCGTGCAAAGCAACACGCGCAATCAACTCCAGATAACCGAATACGCCACCAACACCCTCGTCGAACGACTCCAGACCATTCCCGGCGTGAGCGGCATCCAGATATGGGGCGAAAAGCGCTACGCGATGCGCATCTGGCTCGATCCCGACAAACTTATCGCTTTCGGACTTACGCCTTCTGACATACAAGCGGCACTGGAACGGCAAAACGTGGAGTTGCCTTCCGGCAAAATCACCGGCGACAATACTGAATTGATTGTGCGGACTTTTGGTAAACTGAATACCGAGGAAGAATTTGCTGACCTGATTGTAAAAAACGTAAACGGCTCGGACATTCGTATCAAAGACGTGGCCACAGTCGTACTCGGACCGGAAAACGAGGAAACCGTTTTAAAGAAAGCAGCATTCCGATGATTGCGCTGGCTATCATACCGCAGCCGGGCTCCAATTACGTTTCCATTTCAAATGAATTTTATAAAAGGCTGGAACAGATAAAAAAAGAAGTGCCGGAAGATATTTCTATCAATATCGCACTGGATCAAACCAAGTTTATCAAACGCTCCATCCTCGAAGTGCAGGAGACGCTGGTCATCGCCATTACGCTGGTTATCATCATCATTTTCCTGTTTTTCAGGGAATGGCTGATGGCGATACGCCCGCTGATTGATATTCCGGTCTCCCTGATCGGCGCATTTTTTATCATGTATTTGCTGGGCTACACTATCAACGTACTCTCGCTGCTCGCTATCGTGCTGGCGACCGGACTTGTGGTGGACGACGGTATCGTAGTGACAGAAAATATTTTTAAAAAACTGGAGCAGGGCATGAGCAAATACAAAGCCGCACTGGAAGGCTCCAAAGAAATTTACTTTGCGGTCATCGCCACTTCCATCACGCTGGCGGTGGTGTTCATTCCCATCATTTTTCTGCAGGGTTTTGTGGGTAGTCTTTTCCGCGAGTTTGGTATCGTGGTAGCCGGGGCGGTGTTGATTTCCGCTTTTGTGTCGCTCACGCTCACGCCCGTTTTGAATGTAAAACTTGCCAAAAAAGACGTCCACAAACACTCCCGTTTTTACAATATGACCGAGCCGTTTTTTACCGGCATGGAAAATTGGTACGACAAAACTTTAAAGGCTTTTATGAAAGCGCGTTGGCTCGCCTGGGTCATCGTGGCTGCCTGCGGTTTCATCATTTATTCTGTCAGTTCTAATATTCAATCCGAACTGGCGCCGATGGAAGATAAAAGCCAGTTCAGACTTTCGCTTTCCGCGCCCGAAGGCACTTCGTTTTTGGCGATGGACCAATTTGTGGACAAAGTTTCTACGATGATCATGGACTCCGTACCGGAAAATCAAATTGTACTGTCGGTGACTGCACCCGGATTTTTAGGATCGGGGAATTCAAATACGGGATTTGTGCGGGTGGTATTGGTGGATCCGAAAGAACGCAACCGCTCTCAAAAAGAAATTGTGGAAGCGGTGAATCGCAACGTTTCAAAATTCAACGAGGGCCGCGCCTTCGCCATCCAGGAACAAACCATTCAGGTGAACCGCCGCGGCGGACAGGATGTACAATTTGTCATTCAAAATAACAACTTTGATAAACTGGCTGAAATACTCCCGCACTTCCTGGAGGAGGCGGGCAAGAGTGAAATTTTGCAGCAGGTGGACTCTGATCTGAAATTTAATAAACCGGAATTGAGGGTATTGGTAGATCGTCTGAAAGCCGCGCAACTGGGCGTGACCATCGGCGATATTTCGGAGGCGCTGCAAATCGCGTACAGCAACCGCCGGGTTGGGTATTTCACCAAAGACGGCAAGCAATATCAGGTGATGGCGCAGGTGGATCGCATTAACAGAGACGACCCCGGCGACCTCAAAAAAATATTCGTGCGCAACAATCAGGGGCAAATGATCAGCCTCGACAACCTGACTACGATCGAGGAGTCCACTACCCCGCCCACGATTTACCATTTTAACAGGTACAAATCCGCCACAATCTCCGCCGGACTTGCCCCCGGCAAAACCGTCGGCGACGGCATCGCCGAGATGCAACGCATCGCTGATGGAATATTGGATCAAAGTTTTACGACTTCGCTGAGCGGCGCGTCGAGAGATTTCGCCGAGAGCAACAGCAATATAAGCTTCGCATTTTTCCTGGCGCTCGGACTTATTTTCCTTATCCTCGCGGCGCAGTTTGAAAGTTTTATAGACCCGGTCATCATTATGGTCACGGTGCCACTGGCTTTGGCGGGCGCATTTTTGAGCATGTGGCTGTTCGGACTGACTTTGAATATTTTTTCGCAGATAGGCATGATCATGCTCATCGGTCTGGTGACCAAAAACGGCATTCTTATCGTGGAATTTGCGAACCAAAGCCGCAAAAAAGGAATGTCCAAAAACGAGGCGGTGGTGTATGCCGCCGGTCAGCGTTTGCGTCCGATCCTGATGACCAGCCTGGCCATGGCGCTGGGCGCTTTGCCGATCGCGCTGTCGCTGGGTGCGGCGGCCACGAGCCGGATTCCGCTCGGTATCGTCATCGTGGGTGGTATTATTTTCTCGCTGATACTCACGCTCTATGTGCTGCCGGCTATTTACAGCTATTTGTCAGCCAATAAAAAAAGCCCGGAATTTGAAGAACTGATTCGCAGCGAAGAAGTGGAAATGGAGCACGCGACATAAAATCCGGTCAGTATTTTTATTTTAAAAAATTGATTATCAATCTTTTGAAAAGTCATCAATCTACAATCTCATTGCATCTACTTGATATGTTTTCTATTATTTTTAAAAAATATCTTCCCGCCTGCCTTGCGCTTTTGCTGCCGGCGGGCAGCATTTTTGCTCAAAAAATCTTATCGCTTGAAGAAGCCGTCGCCACCGCGCTTCAAAATAATTACCAGATACAATTGTCGAAAAACGACTCGCTGGTAGCTGCCCTGGATTACGGCTACCGAAATGCCGTTTTTCTACCCACGCTGAATGGTCTGCTCGGCACAACCTGGAACAACAACAACCAGCGCCAAACCCTCGCCGATGGCTCCGAACGGGAATCCAGCGGTATTCGCTCCAATAATTTGCAGGGTTCGGTGGCGCTGAACTGGGTGCTTTTTGACGGTTTTAAAATGTTTGCCACGCGCGACAAAGCGGAAGAACTGCTGCGGGCAGGCTCTTTTATCATCAAAGAAGAAGTAGTAAATACCGTCGCAGACGTGGTGACGACTTATTACAATATCGCCCGGCAGCAGCAATTGATAAAAGCGACCGAAGTACAAATTGAATTGAACGAAGAAAGGGTAAAACTGGCGCAAAACAAACTCGACATCGGTACCGGCAACAAGCCCGACGTGCTGCAAAGCAAGGTGGATTTGAATGCGCAAAAAGCGCTCAAAATGCAGCAGGAAACTTATGTTTCGCAGTTGAAAGATCAACTGGTGCAGGTGATGAACAGCAATATCGACGCCGCTGCTTTTGAAGTGCCCGACACCATTCCGGTCAACGATCAACTCGCGCTCGGCGACATACGGGCGAATCTGGAAAGCACCAATCCTTCACTTTTACTTTCGCGTTCGCAGATTGAAATTGCCGGACACACTTTGCGGGAAAGCAAGGCCGACCTGCTTCCCACGCTTTCTTTTAATTCGGCTTATAATTTTAACCGCACCAACAACCAAAAAGTAGTCAATCCATTTTCACCGCTTTTTAACCAGGCTTCGGGATTCAATTATGGTTTTACGGTGAATGTTCCGATTTTCGACAGGTTTGCCGCGCGCCGGCAGATAAAGCAAAATGAATTGAATTTGAGTTTTCAAAAATTGAATTATCAAAACCAGGTATCGCTGCTCAACCTTTCCATTTTGAATGCTTACAAAAATTATGAACAGCAAAAACGCGCTTTGAAACTCGAAGAAGAAAATATACAACTCGCGCAGGAAAATGTGGACATCGTTTTTCAAACTTACCGGCTCGGCATGGCTACGCTCATCCAACTCCGGGAAGCGCAACTCAGTCTGGCACAGGCTTTTGACCGCCTCATCGCCGCGCGCTATAATACCAAACTCGCCGAAACCGAACTCATGCGCCTCAAAGGCGATATTTTAAAATAAACAGAAAAGGGCGGCGGAAATGAATCCGTCGCCCTTTTTCATTTTTTCAAACCAGGAAATTAATACCTGTAGTATTCCGGTTTGAAAGGTCCTTTTTTCTCCACGCCGATATATTTGGCTTGCTTGTCGTTCAACTCTTCCAGTTCCACGCCGATTTTGGCGAGGTGCAGGCGGGCTACTTCCTCATCGAGGTGCTTCGGCAACGTATAGACTTCATTTTCATATTTATCAGCATTTTGCCACAGTTCGAGTTGCGCCAAGGTCTGGTTGGTGAATGAGTTGGACATCACGAAAGACGGATGTCCGGTCGCGCAGCCCAGGTTCACGAGGCGGCCTTCGGCCAGCAAAATGATGTCTTTGCCGTCCACATTGTATTTATCCACCTGCGGTTTGATGGTGACCAAAGTGTTGCCGTGATTTTTCTTCAACCAGGCCACGTCAATTTCATTATCAAAATGGCCGATGTTGCACACGATGGTTTTGTCTCTCATCATTTTGAAATGCTCGCCGGTCACGATGTCGCAGTTGCCGGTAGCCGTGATCACGATGTCGGCGCGCGATACCGCGTCTTTCATTTTTTTCACTTCGTATCCGTCCATCGCAGCCTGCAAAGCGCAAATCGGGTCAATTTCCGTCACGATAACGCGGCAGCCCGCGCCTCTCAGCGAAGCGGCAGTTCCTTTGCCCACGTCGCCGTAACCAGCTACGACGGCTACCTTGCCGGCCATCATGATGTCGGTAGCGCGGCGGATAGCGTCCACTGCCGATTCTTTACAGCCGTATTTGTTGTCAAATTTGGATTTTGTCACGGAGTCGTTGACGTTGATGGCGGGCATCGGTAAAGTGCCGTTTTTCATTCGATCATAAAGGCGGTGTACGCCCGTCGTGGTTTCTTCGCTCAAGCCGCGAATACCTTCCACCAATTCCGGGAAACGATCCAGCACCATATTGGTCAAATCGCCGCCGTCGTCAAGAATCATATTGAGCGGTTTGCCGTCTTCAAAAGCGAAAAGCGTCTGCTCGATACACCAGTCAAATTCTTCCTCGTTCATACCTTTCCAGGCATACACCGGAATGCCGGCAGCAGCGATGGCAGCAGCGGCGTGGTCTTGCGTGGAAAAAATATTACAGGAACTCCAGGTCACTTCCGCGCCCAATTCGATGAGCGTTTCTATCAATACCGCAGTTTGGATGGTCATGTGCAGGCAGCCGGCTATGCGTGCGCCTTTGAGTGGTTTTTGTTTTCCGTATTTTTCGCGGAGCGCCATCAGTCCGGGCATTTCCGCTTCGGCGAGTTCGATTTCTTTTCTTCCCCAATCAGCCAGGGCGATGTCTTTTACTTTGTACTTGAGTTTTGTCTCAACGGTTTGCATGAAATTATTTTTTTAAAATTGAAAAATTGCCTTTAAAGGCCGCGCAAAATTAACATTTTCCGCTACGGAAAACAACGCGGGCGGGATCATGTTTAAAAAAACAAAAGCCGTCGTTTTCGTGAGAATAAAACGACGGCTTTCTGAATTTATACAAAACTTCATTTATCTGTTGATCATCACTTTTTTGGTCACTTTTCCAAGTGAAGTTCTGAAACTCAGGAAGTACACACCCGAAGCAAGCCCGGAAGTATTGATTTGCATTTGACGCGTTCCCGCTGCCATTTTATCCGAAATCATTTCCTGCCCCTGCATGTTGGACAGTGACAAAACAACCGGCTCATTGACAGAAAAGCCAAGATCCACATTCAATTCGTTCGTAGCCGGGTTTGGAAATACGTTGATTTCGGCAGCCCACTTCGGATCAGTAACGCCGACGCTGGCATCCGGATCTATCACGATATTGAATTGTGGCGTAGCCAGCCAGCCTCCCTCTTCGTTGCTGATGGTAAAAGTGAAATCATCCGCCAGCGTGCTGCTGCCATCGTGTTCGTAAACCAAATTACCTGCATTGACAGTACTTTGTCGGAAGACATCGCCCACTTTTAATTCCTGATCTACCAAAAACAAGCGTCCGTTTTTAGGCAGCGTTACGAGGGTAAATTCTATTTTTTCCGGCAAGCTGGTATTATCCTGCACCTCAAGATAAGTCCGGGTAACAGGATTTGCCTGACCCGGCGGTACGCGCAGGGTGTCGTTTTTGACAAAGAAAGGACTGGACGGCGTAAGATTAGCGCAGTATTCAATACTCCACTCTTCCAATGAGCCACCACCACCCGAACCGCTTGAAGAGCTTGTTTCCAGGCGCAGCGTCCAGGTGCCGTTGATATCTTTATCGTTAAATTTTGCCAGGCGGCCGGTATCACGCGGCAAGCGCAGCCTTCCGTCAGCCGGCGGGCAAGGGCTTAAAAGCGGCACAGCATCATCAAATCCGAAATTGAATACCAGACCATTGCAGCTATTTGCGTACAAAAGGCAGGGAGTTCCATCCGGACCAATCAGCGTCAATTTCATCCCCATCGTATTGTCATATGAGCCTTTTATATTCGGAATATTCAGGTCATTGATGACGCCATTTTCCAAAATAGTGATCTGATCTTCTATAGCGGGATTGCCGGAACCGGGTATCGGTCTTCGCAGATCCCCTTCCAGACCGGTTCTTCTGTTACAAGTTGTGGAAAGCGTATGAAAAGCATACAAAGGCAGCCACTCGCCGGCGCCTCACCTGTTTACCGGCCGCACGCTCGAGTAATTCGCTTTATTCTCGTC
>CALMIT010000503.1 GCA_937864255.1 uncultured Saprospiraceae bacterium | reverse complement strand
AAAGGCGCCATCTTTTTGATCGGATTTGGGAAAAATAAACCGGTTTAGGGATGCAGATTTTGAAAATTTGCCTCGTGGCATTTTATTTTCAAAAGTGTTTCACGTGTGAGGGACCTTTTTGGAATTTTATCATTGTCGCCTACACCATATATGGTATCAAAAACATTGCCAATTTTTATAATATGTTTTTTGAAAAATTTTTCAACTTTTATTGCAGAAAATGCAAATAGTTGATTTTCAATTTGCTAAGACATCATTTTTTTTAAAAAAGCGACAAGGGAAATAAAAAATCACGCCGACGCCTATTCCGATAATTTTGGACCGGACAGCAGAAATCCGAAAAATTCATGGAAAAACATAAATTTACGGCATGTTTCAAAAGAACAGTATCCACAGGTTTAAAGTGGAAAGCATTGAAGGAAGAGAAATAGATTTTGTCCGGTTCAAGGGGAAAAAAATAATGATTGTAAATGTAGCGAGCGAATGTGGCTACACAAGTCAGTACGAACAATTGCAGGAATTATACGCAAATTTTCAAGACCGGCTGATAATAGTCGGATTTCCGTGCAATGATTTCGGCGCTCAGGAGCCTGGTTCGCACGAGCTTATTCAGCAGTTTTGTCAAAAAAATTACGGCGTTACATTTCCGCTGACCAAAAAGATAACTATCAACAGCCCCGCCATGCATCCGGTATATAAGTGGCTGACAAGCCGAGCCGAGAATGGTGCTTTTGACAGTGAAGTGAGTTGGAATTTTCAAAAATACCTGCTCGACGAAAATGGTTTTTTGCAAAAAGTTTTTCCACCGGCCACCCTTCCCATTGATCCCGAAATTTTAGACTGGATCAATTCCTGACAGCTTTCCGTTCAAACCTGCGGTTCTGGTCTTTTTTCAAGACATTTTAAAAAATGCGCTTACACGAAATCATCGGTCAAAAAGAAGCCAAGTCCACATTTTTAAAAATGGCAAAAACCGCGCGCGTGCCGCACGCCCTGCTGCTGCTGGGCGCCGAGGGTACAG
>CALMIT010000502.1 GCA_937864255.1 uncultured Saprospiraceae bacterium | reverse complement strand
GATTTGCGACAGGCACTCCCCTATTTTTCTTATGTAATTATCTCTGTGCACGAAGCAAAAGCAGTGGACATTAAATCGTGGAAACTCCGCGAAGAAGCACGGATTTTTGAGGAGGAACAGGTAGAAATAAATTCTTTTTAAAATTTTAAAATCTTTGAAAATGGCAAAAATCATCATTCCGACACCACTCAGAAAATTCACCGGCAACCTGGCGCAGGTAGAAACCGCAGGTTCTACAATCCGGGAGGCGCTGACCGATTTGGCGACGAGGCATCAGGACTTGCGCAAACACCTGCTGGACGAACAAGGCGACCTACGTTCATTTATCAGGATTTACCTGGGCGATGAAGACATCAACCAACTCGAAAAATCGGACACAAGAGTGGAAACAAATTCCGTAATCAGTATTGTGCCCGCCATTGCAGGCGGAAAAAACTGACCGGTTTTTTAACAAATTCTCCTAATTTTAAAAAAACTCAAAAATGGACATTCCAAAAATCAGTCTCAATCATGAAGAAAGGGGCAGGTATGCCCGCCACATTATCATTCCCGAATTTGGACTGGAAGGACAACTGAAGTTGAAAAAAGCCCGCGTGCTTGTCATTGGTTCCGGCGGACTGGGTAGTCCTGTGCTGCTTTATCTCGCAGCCGCGGGAGTCGGACACATCGGCATTGTAGATTTTGATACCGTGGATTCCAGCAATTTGCAAAGGCAAGTGCTGTTTACTGTCAACGACATCGGCAAATCAAAAGCGGAAGTGGCCAAAGAGCGCCTTTTGGCGCTGAATCCGAATATCGAGGTAGAAGTTTTTAAAACCAGATTTACAAAAGAAAATGCCCTCGAAATAATTCAAAACTACGATGTGGTGGCTGACGGCACGGACAATTTTCCGACCCGCTACCTTGTAAACGATGCTTGCGTCATTGCAGGAAAAGTGAATGTTTATGCGTCTATTTTCAGGTTCGAAGGCCAGGTGTCCGTTTTTAATTATCTAAATCAGGACGGCAGCCGTGGACCGAATTATCGCGATATGTTTCCTGAGCCGCCGCCGCCGAGACTGGTACCAAATTGTGCGGAGGGCGGCGTTCTGGGCGCACTGCCGGGCATCATCGGCTCGC
>CALMIT010000501.1 GCA_937864255.1 uncultured Saprospiraceae bacterium | reverse complement strand
AAAATACACCTGCCTGACGGCGTCTTTAAAAATGCTTTCTTCGCCGTCAAAATCTCTTTGACTCAGCCTGTAATAATTATTTCCGGGCAAAGGTTTTTGGTCTTTCCATTCATAATCGTTATGACCGACTCCCGAGCCTTTACTTCTTACCTGAGCTATTTTTTCAAACTTTATTCCGTCCGGTGATCGCTCCAAAACAAAAAAGTCATTGTTTGTCTCACTGCCTGTTTGCCATTGAAGCAAAATGTGTTCATCGTTTTTTTCAGCCTGAAAATCAATAAGTTCTACCGGCAAAAGCGGAGCGTATAAATAATTGACGCATTGCATATCAAGTCCCTGAATATTCATGCAACAGTTTGGGTTCATGTTGGCGGTACCGGAGCCGGCGATGTGGTCAAGCGAGAGCGCATGCGTCAATTCATGGGTTATCAGGATTTTGTAATTCACGCCGGTCGGCGAGCCGGAGTTGCAATAACAAGCGCCGACGCCGTTGTTGACCACGACAAATCCATAACCCACGTTTCGCCAGGTTTGCCCGTCATAAGCGTGCGTTGACCCGAAAAAGTAAGTTCCTCCGAAAGCCAGCGTACCAGAGCAACCTGTCAGATTTGTGATTTCGTTGCATGGATCGTTGTATTGTACGAGAATATTCCGCGACCCACCCAGGCTGTTTAAAAAACTGATAAAATTTCCTCCCACCGCGCTCCCGCCGGAGCAATTGGGCGTAAATGCCAGCGTGCCGTTATTGACGATATTCGTACCCGAATAAGTGCCGGCAATATCGGCGATGGCGTCGCCGGTTCGGACGTTCGCGTTGGAGGCAGGACTACATCCGACATCGCCGTCGTTGTCCATCCAGACGGGCAGCGGCGCGGCCGGAAAATTTTGCCATCTTCCTCCTGCAATGCCCACGTCAGCGCCGAGAAAATTGCAGTGCCCGGGCGCTGATCTGGATTCGATTTCGCGGGAAAAAATATCCGGGTTGACGCTTTTTACTTTTGCCTGTTCCCAGCCGGATTGCGACTGACACACTTCTTTCAGCATTTTTACAAAAGAAGTTTTTTCATAAGCGCGCAGCGGCTCTGCGACTGAGCCGTCGGGCAGCACGAAAGTCTGAATGTCAAAAGATGAAATGGTAGGAACGAGGTAAACTTCTCCCTTGTGATTTAACTCGGTGAAGATGGCGTAACCCATGAGAATGGGACGCCAGTAATCCTCGTTCGGTTCGACGCAAAGCAGGTAGCTGCGCCCTGTTTCCAATTCGACGTCGCCTGTGATTCGGAGCTTCCAATCCGTGCCGTCTCTCGACCATCTCTGGACGAAAAACTGAGATCCGGGCTGCAAAACTCCTTTGATGCTTTCAGTCACTTGCAGGTGATACCTGAAATTTGTGACTTCTCCCGAGCGGGTTTCGAATGTTTCCACTACTTTGGCCACCACGACAGCATGTGCTGCAAGCGACATCTCGCCCATGTTCCGGAATGGGACGATAGAAGTGGCAAATGATGATTTAGGTGTGAAAAATAGAAATAAGGTAATGAACAAAGCGGAACTTTGGACAGATAGAAACGTTGATAAGTGCATTGATCACGTTTTTAAATAAGTAACTCGATTTAAATTCGGCTTGTTCAGATGTTTGTCTGTCCGTTTGGATAATGTGCAGAATAAAATCGGGGGAGAATACGGTGATTTGAAATTATAGGGGGAGTAATGTTTGTAACCCGAAACCGGGTTTTTGTCACCGAAAAACGTACAATAGCAATTTTTTTGCAAAAGTAATTTTTTTTAAATAGAAATCAATACTAATTATGTCTGACAACAAGAATCAACCAGGAAATCAGTTAAACATTGAACTACCGGAAGACGTGGCGGAAGGTATTTATTCCAACCTGGCCATCATTTCTCATTCGCATTCGGAGTTTGTTGTGGATTTCATACGGCTGGTGCCGAATGTACCGAAAGCAAAAGTCAAATCCAGGATCATCCTGACGCCGTCGCACGCTAAAAGGCTCTTGCGGGCTTTGGCCGACAATGTGAAAAAGTATGAGGCGCAATTTGGTCTTATTGATGATCAACCTGACCAGCCGCCTTTCCCGCCGATGAATTTTAACACGCCGAAAGCACAGGCTTAAGACTCAAAAAAGCGTTGGTGATAGTATCTTCACCAACGCTTTTTCATTTCAAACTTCATTTAAGTTGAAAAACCCCGGCGTTCTCCGGTTTCGTCCCATTTGGCTGTCGTATTTTTCCCGTTTTAAAAGCTGGGTTGCCAGGCATCCATTTTTCTGTGGCTTTTGGACACTAATTTTTTTGGTTTGGTTCTTTAGCCTTCCTTCCGTTTTATTCAAAGATCCGACTTGTATGGTTTTGGAAGACCGCGCCGGCAATCTTTTGGGCGCGCGTATTGCTACCGACGGGCAGTGGCGCTTTCCGGAGACTGACGCGACGCCTCAAAAATTTACGGAAGCGCTTGTTGCATTTGAGGACAAGCGCTTTTTCTATCACCCCGGATTTGATCCGATCGGACTTTGCAGGGCTGTTTACCAAAATTTGAAAAGTGGAAAAATAATCAGTGGCGGCAGTACGATCAGTATGCAGCTTATCCGCCTGCACCGCAAGGGAAAATCCCGTACTGTTTTTGAGAAAGTTGTCGAAATATGTCTGGCTACCCGATTGGAACTGCGCTATTCGAAAAAAGAAATTCTTGCCATGTACGCGGCACACGCGCCTTTTGGCGGCAATGTGGTAGGCATAGAGGCAGCCAGTTGGCGCTATTTTGGTAAACAGTCGGGATTGCTTACCTGGGCAGAGGCCTGCACTTTGGCTGTGTTGCCGAATAGTCCCTCGCTCATTCACCCGGGGCGCAATCGCGCAACTTTGCTGGCAAAGCGCAACCGACTTTTGGATAAACTTTTTTTAAAAAAAATCATTGACAAAACTACTTGCGAACTCGCCAAAGAAGAACCTTTGCCCGAAAATCCGCTACCACTTCCGCGCCTTACGCCGCATTTGTTGGACAGAGCATTTAATGAGCATTTTAAAAATGAAAAAAATAAAAGAAGCCGGCTGCGCACGACGATTCATACCGACCTGCAAATCAAACTGAACGACATTATCGCCAGGCATTTGAAAATTCAAAAACCGAATGAAATACACAATCTCGCTGCTTTTATTATGGAAGTAGAATCGGGCGATGTGTTGGCTTACGCGGGAAATGCTGTCGAAACCGGCTTTGAACACGGCGAAGATGTGGACATTATCAAGGCTCCGAGAAGTACGGGGAGTATCCTCAAACCGCTTTTATACGCGATGGCGTTGCAGGAAGGACAGATTTTACCCGAGTCTGCTTTGCCGGATATACCTATGAATTTTGGCGGCTACCGCCCCGAAAATTTTATGGAGACGTATGACCGCATCGCTTCTGCCCGGCGCGCAGCTGCGCGTTCGCTGAAGGTGCCGCTCGTGCGCTTGCGCCAGGATTATGGCGCAGGAAAATTCCATTTCGGGTTGCGCAAGCTGGGACTAACTACGCTCACCAAAGCGCC
>CALMIT010000500.1 GCA_937864255.1 uncultured Saprospiraceae bacterium | reverse complement strand
CCGGCAAGCCGGTAGAAGCCGGTCTGGTCTATCAAACCCGCTCGGTGCTACAATGGGCTGAAGAAATCGGGTTGGATTTAGTGGAAATATCTCCCAACGCCGATCCGCCGGTTGTAAAAATTATTGACTACAACAAATTTCTTTACGAAAAGAAGAAAAAAGAAAAAGAACTCAAAGCCAAAACTTCCAAAACGGTTTTGAAAGAAATCAGATTTGGTCCGAACACGGACGAGCATGATTTTGAATTTAAAGTGCGCCATGCTCAAAAATTCCTGGAAGAAGGCGCTAAAGTGAAGGCTTATGTGATGTTTCGGGGTCGTACGATTGTTTTCAAAGACAGGGGAGAATTGCTTCTGCTCAAGTTTTTGAAAGAGTTAGAAGAATACGGCGCGCCCGAATTGCTGCCCAAAATGGAAGGCCGCCGTATGACGGTCATACTTACGCCCAAGAAAAAAGCCAAGTAACAGAATTTTCAACCAGATTTTTTGGAATAAAATGGATGAAACTTTTTGAAGTAAGTTTCATTTCAGCTACTTTTGCGCCTCATTTAAAAAAATACTTTTATGCCTAAGATGAAAACGCATTCCAGCGCCAAGAAGAGATTCAAACTTACTGGCACAGGAAAAGTCAAAAGGTTTCAGGCGAATACTTCTCACAGGATGAGAAATAAGAGCAAAAAAATCAAGCTCCGCCTCAGGGATTCCACCCTTGTACACCCGGCAGATGAAGCAAGAGTAAAAAGATTACTCTGCGTAGGTTAATTTTTATTTTTTAACGAGAGTACAGGACAAAGAGGAATTTCCTTCCCCCTGTACTGCACTAAAAACCACTTAATATGCCTCGTTCAGTCAACCATGTAGCGTCTAAAAGAAGACGCAACAAAATCATGAAAATGGCAAAAGGTTATTGGGGAGCAAGAAGCAAGGTGCTTACCGTAGCCAAAAATGCCGTAGAAAGAGCCATGCGTTATGCCTACACAGGCAGAAAGCTGAAGAAAAGAGCTTTTCGCCGTTTGTGGATAGCCAGGATCAACGCAGGTGCGAGAATAAACGGCACTACTTACTCAAAATTGATGCATGATTTGTCAAAAGGCGGAATAGAATTGAATCGTAAGGTGTTAGCCGATTTGGCGATGAATCACCCCGAAACATTCAAATCCGTTGTAGATTCGGTAAAAAAATAAGTTTTTCGAATCTCGAAAATAAAAAGCGCCGTTGTCAAACAACGGCGCTTTTTATTTTTAACCAATTTCTGATTGATAGAAATTTTACTGGATTACGATGCGGCGGTTTGTAACGCCGTTCTCATTTTGGAATCTCAAAAAGTAGAGTCCGGCGGGAAGGTTTTCTATCGAAATTTCAAATTTGCTTTCTCCGCTGTTTAATGCTATCACCTCAGTTGAATGAATCTTTCCGGAAACATCTACCAACTGCGTAATCAGTTTTTGACGTGCATCAGAAATTAACTTCACCTGAACAGTTGGTTGTCCGGCAGATGCCAGCGTCGGGAAAATCTCGAGACTGTTGATTCCCGGTATTTGTTTGAGCGAAGTATTTACATCGGTTTTGAAAGTACCGGTAGCCGAGAAAAATTTGCAATAAGAATAAGCACTATACGGGCGTATTCTCCAATAATAAGTTCTTCCCGGTTTTAGATTTTCCAGTACAACAGAATTTGTATTCACGACTCTTACAAAATCAATAAGAGAAAAGGTATTATTGAAAATTGTGCCTTCTACTATGTAGCTGGTAGCATTTTCTACCGGCTCCCAGCTTAATGTCACTTCTTCAGGATTGACCAATTCATTCTCAGCCGGCGTGCTGAGTACTATTGTCGTATTCGGGTCTATAAATCCCGGGTCTTCCAGAAGAAAAGGCAGATCGTCTCTGTCGCTTTGCAGATTGGCGCGCATGGCGGCGATTTGTTCATCAGAAAAACGGCTGGCGCAGGCATCATTGGAGTAAGACATAAAAAGCGTACCGTCCGCTCTGAATTCGGTGTTATTTGGGTCTATCAGTAGCCTGCTTTCCCCGTTTTCATCACACGACCAGCGAAAGTTCAGATAATCCGCCGGTGTGTCGCAAAACCTGTCGCCGGCATTCCGGCAGTTGCTGCGATCAACTTTTTCCACCTGTCGGCCCCTCAAAGTTGTAGGCGCAGGCTCATTGTAATCGTGATCATAACCTTCCCAACCGCTGAAAGTATGTGGCAATGAAAGATAATGCCCCATCTCGTGCGCCCAGGTATGATCGTTTGGTCCCATACAACTTCTTCCCAAAGCGACGGCGTCACCCCCCGGAGCATAATAGCCGCAGTTACCGGCTGGATTGGCTACGATGTAAGCATTAAGCGAATTATCGAAATTGCTTGAGTTCATCATGTCATACCCCGGACCATAGTCCTCATGGTCGTACCATTCCGAATTGGGTATGTAGTTAAACTCGTTGGCGAGAAAAAACTGAATTTCTGAAGGCTCAAAATCATTATTTAGCGTACATAGGGCGTCAAGTGTCCTTTGTACTGAAAAATACCCTGTTTCGTTATCCTGACCTACGAGGTGTACGGTGAGCGGTACATAAATAATGCCCGCCAGCGTTTTGTAAGCGGCGGTATTATTTTGGTATTCAATCAACCAGGGGCTGATTTCGTCGGATGTTCCGCATGGATGGAGGCTTTCTTTTTCCTGGGCTGTTAGGATGGCGGAGCCAAATGCGAGGAAAAAACTGATGAGTAGTACTGTTTTTTTCATACTGGAGAATAAAATTAGTGCTGTTAAAAAACAAATTGCCTAACAAAGCAAGTAATTTTTAGTTGGCTTTATCAGGCAATTTAAAGTTTTGAAAATTTGAAGACTATTTTGAAACAATGAGTCGCTTGTTGATTACCCCTTCCTCATTTCTGAGCGTGAGGAAATAAACGCCCGGCTGCACCTGATTCAAATTCCAATTAATACTGTTCTCACCTTCCGCAAAACTTTGCTTTTGAGAAGCAATTACTTTACCAGAAAGATCAGTCATAAATACGGAGGCTTCAAAACGTTTATCGGCATTGACAAAAATTGTTACGACATTTTGTCCGCTTACCGGATTTGGAAAAATGCTCAAGTTGGTCACAGAATTGAGCGTTTTGACGGCCACAGTATTGTCAGTGTTGAATGTATATGATAATGAGAAAGGAGCGCAGGTATAATATCTGTTGTAAGGTTTTATTCTCCAGTAATATCTTTTGGATGCCTGCAAGTCGGTTAGTTCTTTGTACGAAACGTTTGTAATGTATCGCTGTGGGGAAATATTAAATGCCGGAGCGATGTCAACTTCAAGCAGATAAAACTCTGCTCCCGCCACATTATTCCAATCCAAAGCTACAAAATTATAGCCATTCACAATGGCGTTGCTGGCAGGCGAAAGCGCGACTACTGTTTCAGTTATTTCAGTGGCTATCGGCGTGTAACCCTTCCTTATATAATCTCTGGAAGGAGTGAGAATATCGGCAGCCATCATGTCTTTTTGATTATTGGTAAAACCAGTATAACATGGGTCATTGAAATAGCTCATTACATTGGTTTCATCAGGGTTAATACCCATGCCGCCAGGATCCTGAGCTCCTCCCTGGTAATTACATCCTGACCATTCCAATCCATTGTAATCGGCGGGAGTATCGCAAAGCATATCACCTGCCGTGTTACAGTTTCTGCCATCGGCATATTCGGTTGCCGGGCCGCCGGGAGAGAAAATCGGCGCCACTGGCCAGCCCATATCGCCGGCAGTGAATGGATCAGGCTCCCAGCCTCTGTGAGGATGTGCGAGGCTCAGGTAGTGTCCCATTTCATGTGGCAGGGTTTGAGACGTCGCATTGATTTGATTAATCCGCATCACGATCCAGTCAATCAGGAAATTCCTGGTAGAACGTTCCTGGTAGTATCCCAGGATAGTTCCCTGGACGCCTCCCGGATTATCAATTTCGTTTACAATAAAAATATTGATAGCGTCGGCGTCGCGGTTCGCAAACATGAGCGTTTCGACGGTATTGCGGTGATTTGTATAGACCTGATCATTATTTATATAATTGAAATCGCCGCTGATATAAAATTGTATATCCTGATCACGGTACATTTCATTAAGATGGCAGAGTGCTTCCAGCACTCTTGGTTCCAATACGCGTCCCGAACCATTGGTTCTTGCTACGAGATGAAATTTGATGGGGAGATAAATAACCGCGCCGGTACGAAAGCCCAATTCTTTTCGCTCGACTATCTGCTTGTTTTTCACCAACCTGTCAATAGTGGCGTCCTGATGGGTGCCGCAAATTCCGCTCAAATTTTGTCCCGTTGCCATATTCGAAACAAAAGCAAAAAGGACTGCTAAAAACACAAATTTTAAAATTCTCATTGTCGAAGGAGTTTTTTCGATTTTTAATTATAGTTGAAGGTTATGCAAAAGTAGAAAATTAATAACCAACGCATTGTCAAATAGACTTCAAATCTTTAGTCGTAAAAGAAACAAAGGTTTCAAAATTTTCTACTTTTGCCGCCGGTCAAACGTTCCAACCTTTTCCGGTTTTAACCGGTTTTTAAGAAATGACCCAATCTAATAACAAAAATAAATTTAATCATGAGTAAAGTAACGGTAATAGGCGCCGGCAATGTGGGCGCTACAGTCGGTAATGTGCTGGCACACAAAGACATTGTAAAAGAAGTCATTTTGCTGGATATCGCCGGCGATTTGGCACGCGGAAAAGCATTGGATAGCTGGCAACAGGCGCCGATTGATTATTACAGCACCAGCCTGGTCGGTACGGATGATTACAAAGACACGGCAGGCTCAGACATCGTAGTAATCACGGCTGGTATACCCCGCAAACCCGGTATGAGTCGCGACGACCTGATTGGTACAAATGCGAAAATTGTAAAATCGGTAACCGAGTCCATCCTTAAATATTCTTCCAACCCAATCATCATCGTGGTTTCCAATCCGCTGGATGTCATGACTTATGCGGCTTTCAA
>CALMIT010000499.1 GCA_937864255.1 uncultured Saprospiraceae bacterium | reverse complement strand
AGGTATTTCATGCCGGCTTCCGGGTCGCCTTTTGCTTTGTGAATTGCTCCGAGGTTGCTGTAACAATTGGCTATACAATACGGATTATTGGTTTTTTGGGCGTATTCCAGCGATTTTTCGGCAAAAAGCAGCGAGGAGTCAAGATTGGTGCGGTACAGTTGCCCGGAAAGCTGAAGCGCATAATACCATTTTGTAGAATCATCTTCGGCTTCGGCCAGAGACACAGCGAGGCTGTCAATGACATTTCTTTGCCCGAAAAGGCAGGAGACACACACAGCCAGCAAACAAGTAGTGAGCGTTTTTTGAAACATGGCGGCGTTGTTTTTCTCAAAATCCGCCCTAATTTAACATTTTGCCGCTTTTAATTTATTTTTTTGGATGGCTGATTTTAGAAAAAACGGTTCAGTCTTTTCCGCCAAGTCCGTGGAGATTTTGCCCGATAAAATCCTGCGGAAAGGTTTCTACGCCCGGAAAGCCGAGTTTAATGTCTTTGCCGTTGTGCGGTATCACCGCAGTTCCGAAAAGGTAGTCCCAAAAAGCGAGCGTCAGTCCGAAATTAATACCGTAAGGATGACTTTCGGGCATATCGTAAGCGTGGTGCCAGATATGCATTTCCGGGCTGTTGAAAATCTTTTTCATAAAAGGCCCGATGACAAAAGCGCCGGACAAAGTTGCAATTACCACAGTAATCAATTGGTTTGTCAGCGTCGGATTTTGCAAAAGATTGATTTCAAATCCGCCTGTGGCGATGACCAACCCGATTAAAAATCCGAAGATTCCACCCGTCACTTTACCAGGCACAGAAATATTGGAGTGATTGTAATGACCCACCGCCAGGGTGAAAATATGGATGATGAAAAAATCATAAAGTCCCACGCCCAAAAGCGCAAGCGGGATGTATTCGATGGTGCGGTACACTACATTTTCCATCCAGTGATATCGCAGGTGTGCGGCAAATCCCATTTGTTCAACCGAGTGGTGTACTTTGTGAAACTCCCATAAAAACGGGACGCGGTGCAGAAGCCGGTGTACCCACCATTGTACAAAATCTCTCACCACAAATCCCGTCAGTAAAACTACCCAGAGCGGCGCGTACGAGAGCGGATTGGATTTTTGCAGGTCGAAATTGGTGAGCGCCTTGATGCCGTCGTTGAAAAAACGGACTACCACATCGGAGGCGGCATTGTAAATGATGAGCGAAAAGAGAAAAAAATTGAAAAACATATAAAAGAAATCCAGCCAAAAATCTTTTCTGAATTTCGGCTGATTTTCACGCCAGGGTTTTAACCATTCCAAAAGGAAAAAAAATGCCGAAACCAGCAGCAGCCAGTAAAAATAATTGTGCCAGCCCGGGTGCGTGATTTCATGCCAGAGGTAATTTGCGTAGTTTTTATAAGCCTGTGTGGCGATTTCAAATACGTTCATCATTAATTATTTAGAGCGCAAAAATATTGCCGCTGCATTTTACAAAATGTAACTGTTTTCACAGAAGGAAAAATTACCAATCAATTTTTTGACCTTTGTATCAAAACCAACTGCGTGCAATGAAGCAATACTTTTCACTCGTAAAATTCAGCCACACCATTTTTGCGTTGCCCTTCGCCCTGCTGGGATTTTTTTTGGCGGTGAACCGGACGGGCGCTGCTTTTAGTCTCCGGCTTTTTGCGTTGGTGCTGCTGTGTATGGTTTTTGCGCGCAGTGCGGCGATGGCTTTTAATCGTTATCTCGACCGCGATATTGATAAAATGAACCCCCGCACGGCCGTGCGTGAAATTCCTTCCGGCATCATATCACCGCGCTCGGCGCTGTTTTTTGTGGTACTTAGTTCAGCGTTTTTTATGCTCTCCGCCTGGTTTATCAATGCGCTCTGTTTCATGTTGTCGCCGGTAGCTTTACTGATTATTTTGGGTTACAGCTACACTAAAAGATTTACCTGGCTCTGTCATTTTGTTTTGGGTTTGGGATTGTCGTTGGCGCCAATTGGCGCTTACCTTGCCGGCGGGGGCAGTTTTGATTTGGTTCCGCTTTTGTATTCGGGAGCGGTGATGTTTTGGGTGGCGGGTTTTGATATTATATATGCGCTTCAGGACGAAGATTTTGACCGCAGTCATCGGCTCAATTCCGTGCCGGTCGCTTTTGGCAAAAAAGGAGGCCTGCGGCTTTCCGAGTGGTGTCATCTGCTTACCGTGCTGTTTATGCTTGCGGCAGGTTTTGTTTTACAAAACAATTATCCGCAGATCAGCGCCATTCATTGGGTAGCGGTGGCGGTTTTTTTGAGCCTGTTGTTTTACCAGCACACAATTGTGAAGCCCGATGATCTTTCCAAAGTGAACCTCGCCTTTTTTACCACCAATGGTGTTGCCAGCCTGGTTTTTGGGGCGCTCGTTATCGCCGATTTTTATTTTTAGAAAAAGCGATTTGTTATTTTCTCTGTCGTCTTTGAAAATAACAGAAAATTGTAAGAAAAATGTCTTGAAACTTACACCAACAGGTATCATGTAATTTTTTAAAAAGTGAAATTTTACCATAACAATAAAAAGTTATACTTTCACTTTTTTATTTCATAACCACCAAAACCAATTTCCTATGAGACGATTTATTTTACTCTCCGCACTTTTTTTAATGTTTAGTCTTACAGCTACATTTGCACAACAGCAAGGCAATGGACTCCAACCGGGCGGGGCTTCAACAATCGGCACTACTTTTTTACCGCCGCCGCCTGCCTTACCGGCACGTTACACACCCGCCACTTTTCAGATTACTTATGTAGATAATCCTCTTAGCCCAGTAAGGGGAGTATGGACCCCTGCCCTTAAAACTGCTTTTGAAAGAGCGGCAAGCTATTGGGCCGGATTGTTCTATTCACCGGTACCTATCACGATCAAGGCTGCTTTTAGGGATGTAGGCAGGAGTTTTGCTAATACGGAAGTATGGCACGAATACGGAGGAAATATTGTACCGACGCCTCCTATTGTTGATGCACGTTATCCTGCTGCATTAGCCAATAGTTTGAGCGGTTTTGATATGAGTCCGGATAAATTCGATATCACGATCGAATTTACCACAGATTCATTAATGGCTACTTGGCCAAATAACCTTGATGGTACATGGTACACAGGAGTAGACGGCAATACCGGCTCCGGTCAATATGATTTTCTATCAGTGGCATTGCATGAAATCGGTCATGGATTGATGGGGTATTCTGCATTCGTTTTGACCGGCAGTGTAATACAAATTGACTCCACAACCTTTGATACGATTTTTCAGGCTCACCTATCCAACAGCAATTTGAGCGGAGATTCTACGGGGAGGCTTAACCTGTTTGATTATTTTCTGGCGCCCTGTTTTGATCAGTCTCTTGCTACTTATCCGCTTACCAGTGCTCAGCTTCATATTAACAACTCTCCTGTGAATTACATGACGCTCTTTCACATGGGGGCTTTGTCGGGAGGTTTGTGCTGGTTGATAAATGAAGAATTCCTGGATTGTTTTCCGCATGATATCCGCCCCGCATTTCAAGGGACAAATGTTTTACCGGGCATTGGAATAAGGCAGGAACGTGTCGCTCATTTTAGCGAATATTGGTTTCCTACCAATGATGTAAACGGTCTTATGACTCCGTTGCTACATAAAGGCGAAGCAGTCCATAATCCGGGGTATCTGATGATGTGCATACTTTCTATGATGGGTTACCAGATTTGGTTTCAGGTTGATAACCCTTATGATTGGATATATGAGATTCCACGAGTACAGCATACAGGTAATGACCACTTTTTACCGAAAGAACAGGAAGTAGCAATTTTTGATATGCTGGGCAAAAAAATCAAAAATATAACTATCACGGGTTCTTTAAATCAGCGTAATACAGGCCTTGTCAGGGGCATCTATATAGCTGTGCCGGTGACAACTACCGGATTGCAGGTATCGAAGAAGGTTTTCATTACGGATTAAAAAATTTTGCAATGATGAAATGGCTGGGTCTGATAAGTTTTATATTTCCTTACATACTGGCAGCTCAATCGGAAGCCTCTTTCCGGTTTTATAAAGCGCCCGATATAGCCTGGACAGGCTTGGATATGATGGCATTGGATTCGGGCAAATTGCTGCTCATGGGTAGCGAATATGTTTTTTCGCCACCTTACGGCAGCGCGACTCCGCCGATAGAAGGCGACCCCTGCCTGGGCAATGTTTTTGTGCTGCTGGATGCGGCGGGAGAAATTACTGACATCAGGCGCCTGCCCAACCGGGTCATCAGCGGCGCTTCCAATGTACCGGCATTTTATATGTATGCTTTTAATAAAAGCGAGTTGGTAGTGCCTTATTATCTGTACGGCTTCACCGGACAAATAGACAGAGGCTTGTATTTTATTTCGGTAAGAGGCGATAAGCTGGAAGTCAGCAGCATCACCTATCAGGATGATCCTGAGGAATATGGCTATCGCCCTGAAATGGTAGGCGCGGCTGTTTTCGATGATAGAATTCTTACAGTAGATTGGGACGATGATTTTGGCTGGGGATTCCCTGGACCATACATTCTGAATTGGTATGATAAAAACGGAGTGCGTTTAAACACCTATGAGATGGAATATGAATGGTTGGTGTTAGGGTTAAAATCTAATTCGTTCAGAATAGTTGAAGATTCTTTAATAGCTTTTTGGGGGAGTGATCAAAGGATACCCAATAGACCTGTTTTCCTTCTTAGTAATTTTTCCGGTGATAGTATTCAAGTCTATAAAACAACTAACGCACTCTCTTATTCCGGATCAATTCTGGCTGGCGGTAATGATTATTTTATCTGTACGGCAGGGGATTCAAGTTTGACTTCAAAGCTTGCTTTCTATTCAAAAGACTTTGAATTGCTTTGGTCAAGATCTGAGCGATTTATCAATAAAGCAGTGTTTTTAAATGACGGCACTTTTTTGCTTTCACATGATTTTACATCGGTGTCCCGTTTTGATAAAAACGGAAATATGCTTGCGACCAAATCGTACGGCGACA
>CALMIT010000498.1 GCA_937864255.1 uncultured Saprospiraceae bacterium | reverse complement strand
TCATAATTTCGGGCATATTGCTCATGCGGCCTTTCGGCCAGAGCCGGGCATAATATGTATTCGGGAAAGCCAGAAATATGTGCAGGTGTTTTGAAAAAGGCAGGTAATTTAAAAAACCAAAAACGACCAGGATATGCAGCCACCAGCCAAAACGCTCCAGCAGCACCAATGCAGATTCGGACATTCCGCCAAATAAAGCAGGCCCCAGCCAACTGCTTACAGCCAACGTTCCGGTGGGCGGATAATGCTCGGGGCGGATATTTTGCAAAAGCACATCGGCGCCATTCATGGAAAAAATGCCGGTCAAAAGCAGAATTTCGCCAAAGAGAATCAGGTTGGCATCCAGGCTCGGCCAGCCTTTCATTTCGGTTTTTTGAAACCGTGGTATTTTCAGCACATTGCGCCTCAGCAAAAAAATGACCGTCGCCACAAAAGCCAGCAGGGATAAAATTTCGATCAGGTTGATCAAAAAGGTGTAAAAACCGCCCAAGATGGGCGCAAAAAACCTGTGCACGCCAAAAATTCCGTCAATAAAAATTTCGATCAATTCTATTTGCGTGAGCAAAAAAGCAGCGTAGATAAAAAAGTGAAAAACAGCCGGAATCCAGTTTTTAAACATCTTTTTTTGCCCGAAAGCGACGAGCAAAACATTGCGCAGGCGCTCCGCTTTATTGCCTTCTATCGGCTCTTCTTTTCCTAAAAAAATATTCCTCCTGATTTTGAGAAAATTCCTTCCGGCAAAGTAAAAAGCAAGCCCCGCGATGACAATAAAAAGTATGGATTGAATCATGATAAAGCCGTTTTTTAGATCGGTTTTTTTATCGCCAAACCTTTAAAAGCGCTTAAAAATACATTGTAAAGTTGAAAATCGGCGGAAAATAAAAGATTAATTAAACATCCGCGCTTTTTGCAAAAGCCGGGAAATATCACTCGAAAACTGATCCAAATAAAAAGAAAAATTTGAGGAATGTTAAGCCATTTTTGATACTTTTGCGGAGCCCCCGATTCAAGTATATTTCAATTAAATAAAAAGAACATGAAGTATTCAATTGACAAGCAGGAAAAGTATGCTGTTCTGACTTTGGAAGAAGATAGCCTGAATTCAATCATAGCTCCCGAATTAAAATCCGAGTTTGTTTTTCTCTACAACGAAGGCGTAAGAAACCTGATTTTGAACCTCGGCGACGTAAAATTCGTGGACAGTTCGGGACTCAGTTCCATCCTCGTAGCCGACCGGCTCTGGAAAAACCTCGGCAGTTTTGTTTTGACCGGCATACAGCACGAAGCCGTTCAAAAACTGATTCAAATTTCGAGGCTGGATTCGGTACTCACAATTATACCTACCCTCGAAGAATCCATTGATTATGTTTTTATGGAAGAAATTGAGCGCGAATTGAATGCGGACGTTCCGGACGAGACCAACTGATGTTTTCAAAAAATAATTTTCAAACAACAGCACCGGTGGACGCCATCGGTGCTGTTGTCGTTTTTAATCATATTTTTCAAAAAATCTTTTCAAAATCGCGCC
>CALMIT010000497.1 GCA_937864255.1 uncultured Saprospiraceae bacterium | reverse complement strand
CTTCGAACAGATCATTCTGAAAAACAACAAGTTGCGCTGCTACTTCGTGGAAAATCCGCAATCGCCTTATTACGACTCGCCCATCTTCCAATCCATTTTTCAATTCATCGCCAACGAGGGCGAGCGCCGCGGTTTCAACCTGAAAAAATCCGCCAAAAATCTCATCCTTGCCATTGACGGTGTGCGCAGTCTCAAACGTGCGCGGGAAGTGCTGACGGGAATTGGGGAGGAAGTGTGAAAACGGTCTTTGGTGCTCGGGCTTTGGTGGCTGCCCGCCCAATCCGAAAAGCGAACGCCGAGAACCGAACACCAAAGACCAAGACCCAAAGACCAATCCGCCGCTCCGCAGTTCCCGCTTCTCGTTCAGTTGATTATTTTTACGCGTGCAATTTTTTTTACTTTACCGATTTTCAAACCAAAAAATAAAAATTCATGGCCATCAAAAGAAAAGCAAACGCCGTCTGGGAAGGCTCCGGCAAAGAGGGCAAAGGACATCTTTCCACCCAAAGCACCGTCCTGAACGAAACTCAGTATTCATACACTTCCCGTTTTGAGGAAGGCATCGGCACCAATCCCGAAGAACTGGTGGCAGCGGCACACGCCGGCTGTTTTAATATGAAACTTTCTTTTGTGCTGGGCGCGGCGGGTTTTACGCCCGAGCGGCTGGAAACACAATGCACCATCTCGCTCGAAAATGGTGCGATCACCGCGTCGCAGTTGGTTTTGAAAGCGACCGTACCCGGCATCAGCAGCGAACAATTCGACGCCTGCGTAGCCGACGCAAAGCAAAACTGCCCGATTTCAAAATTGCTGAATACGGAAATAAGCGTGGACGCGACTTTGGCGGGCTGACAATTCTGGAACGGATTCCTAAAAAATCATGATTTTTTAGGAATCCGTTCCAGAAAATTGGATTTTTTAAAAATCAAAAATCTTCTAACGGACTTTCAAAACCGGCTTCAACTGCTGGGTAATTCCATTTTGCAGGCGCACATAATAAGTGCCGGCCGGCAAATCTTCCGAATTCCAGTAAATCGAAAATTTGCCTTTGGCAAAAGCCTTGCTCACCGGCGTGGCTACCAACTGTCCGCTTTGATTGAAAATTTGAATCATCGTGTGTCCGCCTTCCGTTTCAAAATCAATATTGGTGCTTTGCACAAAAGGATTCGGGTAGCAGGAAACCAGCGTTTTACCGGCTTTTTGATTTAGCTCGTGGGTGGCGGTAGAAATGCAATCAGGCGTATTGACGACGGGCAGGTTTTGAAAATTGTGCAGCAGCACCGATTCCAAATCCGGCTCCGGTACACAAAACCAGTCTTTCAGCATCGTGGCATAAAGCGAGCGAAAATCGTATTGCATCGGCAGGTTGGTGTTCGCATCCGCATTTGGATCTATCTGCGGATTGTCGCCGATGATGCCCGGATGAACGGATTTTCCAAATACAAACATCGGCGCGGCGGAACCGTGATCGGTGCCGTTGCTGAAATTGGAAATCACCCGGCGTCCGAATTCCGAAAAAGTCATACCCAGTACCCGGTCTTCGAGTCCGAGTAATTCAATGTCTTTGACGAAAGAGCTGATGGCTTCCGAAACGTATTGCAGCAAAGTAGCGTGTTCGCCAATTGTATGGTCGCCGTCTTCCACCTGCGCGTCGTGCGTGTCAAAACCACCCAGGCTCACCATGTACACGCGCGTTTTCAGTCCGCCGCTTATCAGGCGGGCTACTATTTTTAGCTGTTCGGCGAGGTAATTTTCATCGGTATTCGGGTAGGCAGCCCGATTGGTACCGTTTTCATACGCATTTTTTAAAACCCTGCCATATTCATTACTCTGGCTGGCGATAAGCCGGATGTAGCGCAGTTGTTCGCCGGGGGGCGTATTTGGCGCGGGCGCCTGTATGCCTTGCACGAGATTATAAAATTCGGCGGGATTGCTCACAGACATGCCCATGCCGGTAGCCGGTCCCTGAAAAGTGAGCGACAAGGTGCCGCCGATTTCGATGGATAACGGGTCCGGCATATCCTGATTCGGAAATCCGACCGGGAAATTCGGGTATTCATAATTCAGATAACGCCCCATCCAGCCTGTGGTGAGTACTTCATCCGAATCTGCGCCGGTCATCCAGATGTCCGTTGCCCGGAAATGACTGAAATTGGGATTCGGATAGCCGACGGATTGGATGATGGACAGCTTGCCCTCGTTGTACAAATTTCTCAAACCCGGCATA
>CALMIT010000496.1 GCA_937864255.1 uncultured Saprospiraceae bacterium | reverse complement strand
TTCAAAGTGGTAGCGCCGCTGAGAATGTGCCCGTCCACGGTCGTCCAGAGGTAGCCGATGTTTAGGCCGAGCGCGGAGCCGGTTCCATCGAGGGTGACGTTGGCATTGATACAATTTATATCGGCATTTACGGCGGCGCTGACAGCCGGCAAGGTCAAATTTTCTTCCACAGTTATGGATTGAACGGATATACAGCCGTTGTCATCGGTAGCAGTCACTACGTACACGCCGGCGGAAAGATCGTTGGCTATCGGGCCAATTTGCCCGTTAGACCAGAGGTAAATTCCCAATCCCGTACCGCCTTCAGTGCCGACGGTAATGGAGCCGGAAGCATTGTTGCAGTCAATGTTTACTTGTGAAAGCACGACCACTTCCAGTGGGTCGGGTTCTTCGACAGTCACGTCCAATGTGGCTGTTGCGCCGAGTAAATCGGTGCAGGTGACCGTGTACACGCCGGGGCTCAGCGCCAGATTCAATGGGCCGATGGCGCCGTTTGACCAGACATAAGAGTAGGGCGGAAGACCGCCGGTAGCCAGCACGGTAATCAGTCCGTTGGACAGTCCGAAACAGGACACATCTACCAATTCGATCACGCTGATGGTGATGGCGCTGTCGTCGCATTTATCCGGGGAGTTTGCTTTTGCGTTTGAAGGGAGATACAGTAAAATGGCAATTAGGGCTGCCGTTAACCCGATTCGGAGTTTTGAGATTGATTGCATAAGGCAAATATTTGGTGATAAAATACTTTCATGGCTCCTTTCATCAGCAGTGAAAGGCAGTATGCGATTTGTGTTCAACTAAAATTCGGACGGTTTTTAAACTTTACAAACCTGGTACAGGCTTGCTGACGCCGTTTCGGAAAAAGGTTCGGCTGGTGTTTTACATGAGAAGTACAACAATTCGGGATTTGTTCACCATTGAGGAAAAAAAAGTGTTAAGGTTGGGAAAGGGGGAGCGGGCGAGGAGAATTCGATAGCATTTTCAGCTTTTAAATGCCAGTGAATTTGTTTTCAAAAGATAAAACCTGACAAAAGCCAAATTGGGTAGCCAACACAACCAGGCAACCAGCTTGTATGCGGTAATAAAATCTCCAAAAATAAAGGTCAACAGTGGCAGCCACAGCCGCAGCATGACAGCAGCAAAACAGGCAGCGTAACTGTAAAACATCCATTTTTTGTGTGCTTCGATTTGCTTGCGGAGGATTTGCCGGTAAGCCTCAAGAGTGGTGGAAAACCACACAACTCCCAAACTGATAAAACCTGTCGCCGCTATCGCGCCGCCGGTAGCAAAAAAGCCGATATAAATGCCTGCAAGGGCGCTTGTCAGAGCAGCAGCAACGTACACTTGTCCAAATCTTCGATGGAGGGTAATGTTGCGATCGCGAATTTTTTTGCTGAATTGTATCCAACCCGTCAGCAGCGCAATGCCGCCGAATATGATGTGCGTGTAAAAGCCGGCGTTCCAAAAAATGTCGTTCAGGAGTGCTTCGGGTTTTCCGCCGAGCAATCCGAATTTCCTGTCAAGAATAAAATACAGCGCAGGGGAAAGTCCGATGGTCAGCGCGAAAAAAACGAAAATTGCCCACTCGGCTCTTTTCAGCATAAGTCGATCTGTTTTACAAAAACGTAAACGCCTCTTCCAAATCGCTGATCAAATCTTCCACGTCTTCGATGCCCACACTCAGGCGGACAAGCGAATCTTTCAAGCCGGATTTGATGCGTTCTTCGCGCGGAATGGAGCCGTGCGTCATGGAAGCCGGATGTCCGATGAGCGATTCCACGCCGCCCAGCGATTCGGCGAGGGTGAAGATTTTTGTATTGCTCAAAACTTTTTTCGCGTCTTCAAAGCTGTCTTTTTTCAAATCAAAAGATACCATCGCGCCGGCAAGGCGCATTTGTTTTTTCGCCAGTTCGTATTGCGGATGGTCTTTCAGTCCGGGGTAAAATACATTACCCACTTTCGGGTGCGCGTCCAGATATTTGGCAATTTTTTTAGCGTTTTTGCAAGCGCGATCCATTCTCACGTGCAGCGTTTTGATACCCCGCAAAACGAGAAAACAATCGTGCGGACCGGGAACGGCGCCCACCGCATTTTGCAAAAAATGCAGTTGCTCAGCCAGTTCCGGCGTTTTTACGATGACCGCGCCGAGCACGGTGTCGGAGTGACCGCCGAGATATTTTGTAGCCGAGTGCGTCACGATGTCAGCGCCCAGATCGAGCGGCGTTTG
>CALMIT010000495.1 GCA_937864255.1 uncultured Saprospiraceae bacterium | reverse complement strand
ACATTGCCGGCGGTATGAACATTTTGCTGCTTTTTGGCAAAAAAATCAGGTTGCGGTGATGGGCTACGACCGTCGGGGGCATGGAAGTTCGGAAGGCAAACGCGGGCACACGCCTTCATTCGATAATTTGCTGGACGAAGTCGCGTACCTGATCGGCGAAGGTGAAAATTTGTATCCCGGCGTGCCGAAAATACTTTACGGGCACAGTCAGGGCGGCAATATTGTTTTGAATTATTTGATAAAAAGAAATCCTGAAATCGCTGCTGCCGTTGTGACCGGCGCCTGGATACAACTCGCTTTCCAGCCGCCCGCTGTTATGGTTTTTTTGGGAAAACTGATGAATGCGATTTTTCCAAAATTCAGTCAACCCAATCAATTAAATCCCGACCATTTGTCCCGCGACAAAAAAGTGGGGGCAGATTACATGAATGATCCTTTGGTGCACCGCAGCATCACCGCCCGGATGGGCATGGAAATGCTAAAATCTGCGGCTTTTTTGGACGAATATTCGGGTGAAATAAAAGTGCCGCTCCTGATGATGCACGGCGAAAAAGACCAGATTATTTCGCCGTCGGCGGCGAAAACTTTTTCGGAGCGCGTAAGCGGCGATGTGACTTTTAAAATGTGGACGGGACTTTTTCATGAAATTCACAACGAGCCCGAACAAAACGAGGTTTTTGGTTTTACTTTGGATTGGCTCGAAAAAAAGAAAGTTTTAAAAACCTAAATTTTAGAAAAAATGACCGCAAAAGAATTTATCACCAAGTTGCCCGAACGCGTAAACCAGGAAGCATTGGAAGGACACATTACCTGTTTTCATTTTGAAATCATTGGAGACGGCGGCGGGCATTACACCGTTTTGGTGGAAGAAGGCGAAATGCGCGTGATAGAGAGCTTGGAAGGCGCTCCGAAATGTCGCGTGACCAGTAGTGATGTGGATTTTATGGCGGTGATCAACAAAGAATTAAATCCGTTGATGGCGCTGATGACGGGCAAAATAAAAATCACTAACCAGGGAGAAATGCTCAAATACGCCAAAATTTTTGGCATTATGTAGCTCGGTTCGTCAGATATTTTTTTCCGCAAGAAAATCTTTCAGTTTCAATAAATCCTCCGGTGTGTCCACACTGATCGTCGAAAACTCGGTCTCCAAAACGCCGATCGAGTAGCCGTTTTCCAGCCAGCGCAATTGCTCCAGCGACTCCGTTTTTTCCAGTTCGGAGGGCGCCAATTTTGTAATATTGAGCAGGGTCTCTCTTTTAAAAGCGTACATCCCGATGTGCTGAAAATATACCCTCTCCGTCAGCCATTTTTCTCCTTCCATGCCGCGAAAATAAGGAATGGGGCAGCGGCTGAAATAAAGCGCCTTGTTTTTCAAATCCTTCACCACCTTGACCACATTCGGATTGAAAAGATCGTCGGTAGATTGAATTTTTCGGGCGAGGGTGGCAATTTGGAAATTGTCGGAAGCGGTGATGAAAGCGATCAGGTCATTGATTTGTTGCGGGTGGATAAATGGTTCGTCGCCCTGCACGTTTACGATGATTTCAAAATCTTTCATTTTTGTCGCTACTTCTGCAATGCGATCCGTGCCGGAGGGGTGTTCGTCGCGAGTCATGAAAACGGCTCCGCGAAATTTTTCCAAATGCGGTTAAATTTTTCCAGCTTGAGTGGCGACACCACCGCCACCAATGAGTCTTTTTTTTCGCCCCGGCTCGTAGGTTCTTTGGATCATACTTTTACCGCCGATGTCGGCCAAAGGTTTTCCCGGAAAACGCGTTGACTGGTATCTCGCAGGTATTAAAGCCAGAACTTTTCTATTTTTGTCGCCCGTCATATTTGTTCATTTGCTTTCTGGAAAAGTTTAAAGAACGTTTACATAGAAAATGAGAAAACGAGTTTTTTTGATCCTTGTTTGGGCGATTTATGGTAGTGTTGCTTGGTGCATAACAGGAGACAGCCTCCGTTATTTGACGCCTAAAGATACAATCTTCATAAAAACAGACGTAGTCGGAGAAAAATATTTCGAACACAAATTTGAAAAAAAACAGACCCTTTTTTCACTGGCAAAATTTTACGGGCTAGGCATGGAAGAGCTTTATTTTTACAATGCCGAACTCAAAAATAAACCCGTGAGCGAGGGTACTTTGGTTAAAATTCCCATACCCAACCGGGCGATCATCCGCAAAGCCCGCGGCACAATGAGCGCTTCCAAATATGTGCCGGTGATTCACACAGTTACGAAAGGCGAGACGGTGTACCGTATTTCAAAAAATTATTTCAACCTGCCTGTTGATACTTTTAAAAAGTGGAACAATCTGAAAGAAAATACGCTCAGCATCGGTCAGCAATTGCATATTGGCTGGTTGAGTATCGAGGGCGTACCGGACAGTTTGCGGCAATATTCCGGCAATCCGATTTTCAAAAAGAGCCACGATCTTTACAAACAATACATGATGAATTTGTCGGCAGGCCAGAAAGAAAATATTCTGCGCGGCGCGGCTTATTGGCAAAAGGAAGGCGCCAGTAAGGCGGGCGAATTTTTTGCGCTTTTTCGCAACGCCAAGCCAGGCGAAGGACTCAGCGTGTATAATCCGATGAATAAAAGGAAGGTTTTTGTAAAAATACTCGGCGATATCCCCGAAGCCTCGTACCGCAGCGACGTGATAGTGGTACTCTCGCCCCAAGCCGCCAAAATGCTGGGCGCCAGAGATTCCAGGTTTTTTGTGGAAGTCAAATACCTGACGCCCGATTAAGTTTCAAAATTCGACCCGCGATTTGCGGGGAAAAATTCCATGCTTAAAAAACCAATCCTACGTGGCAATTATTGATGTCATCATTCCGGCTTACGATGAGGAGAAGTCCATCGGCTTTGTTTTGCGGGACATACCCGCAAATGTGGTTAGACAAATCATTGTCTGCAATAATGCCAGCAAGGACGCAACAGCCGAGGTGGCGCGCCAGCACGGAGCTATCGTCGTGGACGAACCACGCAAAGGTTATGGCAGTGCCTGTCTGAAAGGCATGGAGTACATATGGGATTTGGAAAAATCAAAACAGCCTGATATTGTGGTGTTTATGGACGCCGATTATTCGGACTACCCGGAAGAACTGCCCGATCTGGTGCGGCCGATTTTGGAAGAAGATTTTGATATGGTCATCGGCTCGCGTGCTTTGGGGGATCTTGAATCCGGCGCCATGCAGGTTCAGCAGATTTTTGGCAATTGGCTGGCTACCAATCTCATCCGGCTTTTTTACGGGTATCATTTTACGGATTTGGGACCTTTCAGGTCTGTGAAATGGGAAAAACTGAAGGATTTGGGTATGGAAGATCCGGATTTTGGGTGGACGGTAGAAATGCAGATACGCGCCGCGAAGGCAGGGTGGAAATGCACCGAAGTGCCGGTCAGCTACCGAAGAAGAGTGGGCGTTTCAAAAGTGTCGGGGACGATAAAAGGAACTTTTCTCGCGGGTTACAAGATTCTCTGGACGATTTTCAAACTATGGTAAATCGCTGAAATTTTAAAATAGCATTCAAATCATGAATTGGATTTATTACACGATTTTAGCGGTTTACAGTTTGACGCTGGTTTACATCACTTTTTATTGCCTGATGCAATTTCACCTGTTGTATCATTATAAAAAGTCGAAAAAAAACCCGCAAACCCCGCCTCCGCACATCGCCGAATTTCCATTCGTGACCATACAACTTCCGGTTTTTAATGAAATGTACGTGGTGGAGCGTTTGATTGACTGTATTATGGCGATGGACTATCCGAGAGATTGTTTCGAAGTGCAAATTCTGGATGATTCTACGGATGAAACTTCGGACATTATCCGGGCTAAGGTCAGGCAATACAGCGCGCAGGGTTTTCAAATCAAACACTTGCATCGCAGCGACAGAAAAGGCTTCAAGGCAGGCGCTTTGAAAGAAGGAATGAAAAGTGTGCGCGGAGAATTTATCGCCATTTTCGACGCGGATTTTTTGCCGCGCCGGGATTTTTTAAAATCCACCCTGCCTTATTTTCAAAATCAAAAAACGGGCGTGGTGCAAACGCGCTGGGAGCATCTGAATGAAAATTATTCCCTGCTCACCCGCTTGCAGGCGCTACAATTGAATGTGCATTTTACTGTGGAGCAGCAGGGTAGGAGCGCCGGCAAATATTTGCTGCAATTCAACGGCACGGCGGGTATCTGGCGGCGCGAAGCCGTAGAAACTTCGGGCGGCTGGCAAGCCGACACCCTGACCGAAGATCTGGATTTGAGCATCCGGGCACAATTGAGGGGCTGGGAAATTGTGTACCTCGAGAATGTAGGCTCGCCCGCCGAGTTGCCGGCAGAAATTAGCGGAATCAAATCCCAGCAATTTCGCTGGATGAAGGGTGGGGCAGAGACGGCAAAAAAAATGTTGCCCGCTGTGTGGCGTTCGCAACTGGCTTTTCATCAAAAACTGCACACGACGCTGCACCTGCTTGCCAGCGCCATATTTTTGTTTGTTTTTGTGGCGGGCGGGTTGAGGGTTCCACTGATTTTTTTGTTGCACCCACCGGGAATTGAGTGCCAC
>CALMIT010000494.1 GCA_937864255.1 uncultured Saprospiraceae bacterium | reverse complement strand
GCCAAAACAAATTTCGGCTCAAAAACGGAGGTAAATTCTATCGTTGCAAACTCGCCGGACATCATTGCTTTGTGAGCATACTCCTGATAATTTTCATCCAAAATCGTCAGAAAAACCGGCGTATTATTGTGAAAATGCGGCGCTCTTCTGAGTTTTTGTTGTACAAAAATCTGCGTTACCCACATGCCGAGTCCTTCATGAAAATTGCTGCGAAAAGAATCAATTTCAAAATCAGAATACCCCGGCGCAAAAATCCAGTCGTTAAAAAAGTCCGACAAATCCACCCCGGAAGTTGCCGACAAAATGTCGCGATACTCCAAAGCATCCATCGGTCCGAGGTAAAAAGTACTCAAAGCTTCTCTTTGCGACATTTTAAAAAGATCGTCGCCGAGATACGCACGCAGGTTGTGTATGACTGCCGCGCCTTTGTTGTAAGTATGCGTGCCATAAGTTTGATCTTTTGGCATTGGCGAAAGCGGCAAATAATCACCGTCGTCCACGTGAGCTGTTTTCAAAACGCCGTTAAGATTATCCGACACGCGCGTCTCCAACTCGGCAGCCCCGCCGATATATTCGTAAAGCAGATGCGCTCCGTATTCCGCGTTGCCTTCTTTTATCCACATATCCGAAGCCGTTTTGGGATTTACCGTGTTGCCCCACCAATAGTGGCACAACTCATGCGCCATCAGTCGCCGGTTGTCGTAACTCAGATTTTTGACCGCTGCTTCAGGATAGATGATATTATTCGGATTTTCCATGGCGCCGCGGGGGGTTATGCTATACCCTACCGTTGACCAGGGCATCTCACCGTACCAGGATTCCAGCGCACTGATGGCGTCATCAAGATATGAAAACTGTTTGCGTGCATTCGTCGTATCTACCGCCTTCGCCAAAATATTGACCGGAATTGGTCTGAATTGCCCGTCGTGCGTCCACGAAACCGACTCGTATTTTGATACCGCCACACTTGCCAGATAAGTGGGTAATTGTGTCGGCATCACGTATTTCCACATTTTTTTATTGTCGGGCAGGGCGACCGATTCTACAAAATCGCCGGAGCAACGCGCAGTATTTTCGACCGAACTGATGATTTGAAAATGGTAAGTGGAACGCTCTTTAAAATTATCAAAACACGGAAACCAGACGCGCCCGAAATTCACCGGATCGCCACCGATACCGATACTCAAATTGTAGGTATAATTATTTTCAAAATAAAAACCTCCGAAACCTCCTTCTTCGTCGTTGGCGTAAGGCTTGCCGCCATAAGCCACCCAGATTTCGGCAGTATCGCCCATCTGCATCGGTGTGGAAAATTCAACTTTTAAAAGCGGATCAAGGTGTGAAAAAACCAGGTGTCCTTCATCGTTCCAAACCGAATCCACGGTCAGTTTTTCGAGGTCGAGATTGATACCTGTCAGGTTTTCCATTTGAGCGACAAAGGTAACTTTGCAGGCGCCTTTTACGCTTTTGCCCGAATAATCGGAGACATCCAGCGTAATGTCGTAATCGAGAATATCAAAAGTATCGCTCCGTTCATTAGTGGCGAGAAAAATCGGGAGATCTTTTTCAGCCGCCGACTGCGCCCTTTTGTGAAAATGGCAGCCGATTTGGTGTTCAAGTTCATATTCGGGCTGCGCGAAAACAGCCCCGGCAAACGAACACATGAAAAAAAGAAGGAAGTAGCATTTTTTACTCATCATTCGATTCATTTTTATTTGAAAGCAGCCCAAATTTAGTCAAAAGGAATTTGTACAAAAAAAAGTTATCTACATCGCGGTTGGCAAAATGACAGAATGACGAAAAATAAATTTTTCAGGAGTTTTTAAAAATATCACTGCTCCACGCCTACCCGCGCTGCGATTTCTTTCGGGATGCGTACTGTCTCATCGCCATGCCGGATAACCACATCCTGCTCGGTTATGTCTTCGACGGTGTACTCGGCGGCGCTTTGTACGCCCAATTTCCAAAGCCGGCTCACGACGGCGCTCTCTTCCTGGTTCGCCAGAATTTTAAATTTTTTTCCTTTTTCCAATTGAGCCAAAGCCCGGGCTGCCTTACCCATCCGGTTCGGAATGGGAGAACCGTGTGGGTCTTTGGATGGAAAGCCGAGATGCGCATCCACCTCATCAAGAATTTCGGCAGTCAAAAGGTGTTCGTATTTTTCTGCTTCTTCGTGGATTTGTTCCTCTGTCAAACCAATTTCCTGCACCAGATAAGTTTCCCAAAGCCGGTGGGCGCGCACCAGCCTGTTGGCTTCTTCCATTCCTTTTTCGGAAAGTTCAAAGCCGTTTTTTTCAAAATACCCTTTGTTTTGAAGTTTTTGAAATTGTGCTTTCAATTGTCCTTTTGAAAAAGGAAGGCGGGCAGACAGGTTTTCAAAACTAAGTTCCCCATTTTGGTTTAGCCGCAGCGCATTTTTCAAAACGTCCTCCTCACGAATCCGGGTTTGTAATTTTCTTTTTTGATAAAGTCGAAAAACCAGTCCTTTCCCCGGAGCAAAAAGCGCCGCCATCAAATAAAAACCCGTGGCGACTACTGCCATTGCCGGACCCGGCACCGTGTTGAATCGAATCGCCAAAACGAGTCCCAAAACAGCCGCCAGGATCCCCGTCAATCCTGCAACCAGCAGCACTTTGTGCAGCCTGTTCGTAATCAGCAAAGCCGTGGCTGCCGGGGTCACCAGCATGGCGACTACGAGAATGACGCCTACCGTCTGAAGACTTGCAACGACCACAAAAGAGAGCAAAAGCATCAAAAAATAATGGATGGTTTTGACCGAAATACCCATCGTTTCTGCAATGATGGGTTGGAAGGTGCTTACAAAAAGGTAGCGGTAAAAAATCAAAATACTGAGCAAAACATAAATGGTGATGGCTGCCGTGAGCCATAAATCCTGGTCGGAAACGCCCAAAACATTGCCAAACAAAAAATCTTTCAAATCGAGGTGTACGCCTTCGTTTTTACTGATCCAGCTTATGCCGATGACGCCGATAGAAAACATCGCCGTAAACACAATTCCGATAGCCGCGTCATTTTTGGTTTTTATATTTTGCTGAATCCAGGTAATGAGTACGGCAGCAAGCAGCCCCGCCAAAACCGAGCCTGCAAAAAAGCCAAGCACGCTGTAACCGAACAAAACAAAAGCTACCACCACGCCGGGCAAAATAGCGTGAGAAAGCGCGTCGCCGATGAGCGCCATGTTTCTCAAAACGATAAAACAGCCCAGCACACCACAGGTGAGGCCGACCATAATACTTGCTACCAAAGCCCTGAGCGCCCATTCGGATTGTATAATCTCAAGCATTTTAATTAAAATTGAATGCGTAAATGAATGGACGAAAATAGTTGTTTTTTAAATTTTCGAGAAATATTTTTAGATAAGTCGAAAAATTGTTTAGATTAAAACTTTTCAGTTCATGAGCGATTTTTAAAAAAGCTGACAGAAATTTGGTGAGTTTATCAGGCTTTTCTTCAAACCAGTTCGACGATAGTCACGCCGTCGCCGCCAAGTTCTTCGTCGGGGTGATATAAGGTAGAAATGCCTTTATATTCCTGGAGTTTCTTTTTGACTTCCTTGCGCAAAACGCCGTTGCCTTTGCCGTGTACAATTCTTAAAATAGTGGAACTGCTCAGGAGCGCCTTATCCACAAATTCTTCCAGCACCCGGACAGCATCGGAAGGGCGCAATCCGCGGAGATCAATTTTGGTTTCGAAGCCCGATCGGTCGTTTACGGTTTTTACATTTACGGAAGCGTTGGGTTGTACTTCAAGCGGTTCATTAGCAGGCATCAGGTCTTTGAGGGCAATGGTCATTCGCAATTCGCCGATTTTGACGATGGCTTTGTTTTTATCAATGGTCTCAACCTGACCTGGCGCACCGCCCGATCTCATTTTTACAAAATCGCCCGTTTTGATTTCTTTGACAGCTTTGGCGTCGGTAGGTTCGTAATATACTTTTTCACGCAGTTGCGCTACTTCTTCTTTCACTTTTTCGCGTTCTGCGCGCGCCTGCGTAGCCAATTCCTTTGCCCTTTCAAGGTTTTGGTTTTCACGAATTTCTCGCACCAATTTTTCCAACTCCTTATTTTCTCTGGCTACTTCCTGCATGGCCGCCTCTTTTGCTTCCAACTTGATTTTTTTTCTTCGAAATTCCAGATCGCGATGCAAATCGTCATAATTTCGAATCAGCTTTTCAAGATTTTTTTCTTTTTCCGTGAGGCTTTTCAGTTTTTCTTCAACTTCCTGTTTTTCACGCTGCAAATCAATCAGCAATTCATCCACAGCGCGCTCATTT
>CALMIT010000493.1 GCA_937864255.1 uncultured Saprospiraceae bacterium | reverse complement strand
GCGAAGATTATAAACGCGACGCAGAGGGCAATCCGGTCAAATCGAAAATCAACGAAACGATGCTGGCAGACTTATCTGCTGCTGCCGGCGGCGATTATTTTAATATTCAAAACAGCCGGGAACGCATTATCGAATCCATGCTCCGAAAATTTGAAGGACTTAAAAAAAGAGAATTGGAACAAAGGTCGTTTACCGATTTTGAAAGTTATTTTCAATACTTTCTGTTTGCGGCTTTGCTTTTATTTTCAGCGGACTGGCTGGTGAGTCTTCGAAAAAGATTTAGTTTAAAAAATTGATTTTCAACATGATACGACGAAGTTTTTTTTCAGCCTTTATTTTGAGCTTATCATTTTTTGCAGCCAAAGGGCAGTCGGCTCATAGTTTTTTGCGCCAAGCAGACAAAAATTACAAAAACGAAAACTATCAGGCGGCAGAAGAAAATTACCGACGGGCTCTTGAAAAAAAACAGGATGAAAAGACCAATTACAATCTCGGAAACGCCATTTATCAACAAGGAAGATATGATGAAGCAGCAACTAAATACGAAAATGCGGCAGCAGCTAATGCCGACAAAGAACTAAAAGCCAAAGCGTTTTACAACATGGGCAACGCGCTTTTTCAAAATAAAAAAACTGAGGAAAGCATAGCGGCATACAAAAAAGCGCTTTTGCTCAACCCAAATGATCTACAAACAAAAAGAAACTTGGCCCTGGCAAAACGAACGCTAAACCAAATGCAACAACAGCAACAGCAAAAACAAGATCAAAAACAAGAACAGGATAAACAGGAAGAACAACAGAAAAATGAAGATCAGCAGCAACAAAATCAACAGCAAAACCAACAAAAAGAAAGCCAGGAAACCCGGGAGCAACCTCAGGATTTGAACAAAAAGGAGGCAGAAAAACTTTTGGAAGTAATGGATCGCGAAGAGCAAAAAGTGCAGGAGAAACTCAAAAAATCAAAAACCGGAAGCTATCGCCCGGAAAAAGACTGGTGATAATTCAAACTATTTTCAAACATAAAATCAGGAACAAAATGAAACGCTGGAATTTATCTTTTGGATTTTGGATTTTATGCGTCTGTCTGGTTGCCGGACAATCGGCGCCAAAATTTACTGCCGAGGTAAGCACTGATTCGGTGCTGATGGAAAATTATTTTGAAGTAAAATTTACGCTCGAAAACGGACAAGGTAAAAACTTTGAACCGCCGTCTTTCAGTGATTTTCAAATAGTCGGAGGACCAAATCAATCCAGCAATTTCAGCATGATCAACGGCGAAGTAAAACAAAGCATGACTTTTTCATTTTTCCTGCAACCGAAAGAAGCGGGCAATTACTGCATACAGCCTGCCAGCATCTCGGTAAATGGAGAAATACTCGAAACCCAACCCTTGTCAATCACCGTCGCACCCAATCCTGACGGGATTATTCAAAACATCGAAAAAAGCCATCAATTTTTGCAGGATTTCGATTTTTGGAATGGCTCGGAATCGGAACCTGTGGAACCGCAACAACCCAAAAAGAAGCGCAAAATTTACAAAATGTAAAAAGTACGGACGCAAGAAAAGCCTAACAGACGTGCATTGCTGTTAGGCTTTTCTTTTTATGCTGGCGCAAAAGTAACCGCAAATTACTTGGCGCGGAATTCGTCAGAAACGGTAAGTTTATGACGGCCGCGAGCGCGGCGGCGAGCCAAAACTTTACGACCGTTTTTCGTTTCCATCCTCGAACGAAATCCGTGTTTGTTTGCTCTTTTTCTTCTTGAGGGCTGATAAGTCCTTTTCATTTCTTCACTTTTTTATTGCCCGTTCAGGGCTATTTTTCAAAAGGAGCACAAAAGTAAGGCGAATAGTTTATTTGAACAACTCTGCGCAATTTAATTTTTAAAACAAATGAATCTAAATCCATCCGGGCTTTGAAACCGAGCAAAATAGCCCTTCCTGTTTTTCAAAAACTGCAAAAAAAAAGCCGCATCTCCCATGTACTTTGTGAGCGCGACTCTATTAACAAATTATAATCCCAAGAAAAAACGAATATTCTTTATGTTTAAAAAAACTCTTGCGAACTGAAATGCTTTTCTTTTCAAACAGTTAGTGTTAGCAGAGTTACTGAAAGTAAAAAGTTTTTTTTGAACGGTTATTGGGGTCGGTTTACAATCAGAAACCCTGCTAAACAGTCTTTTCAGACCATGCACTAACGCTAATTAACAAATTAAATCCCATGAAAAGCATAAAAAATATCTTGTAACCAAATTTTCAAATTTTTCTTTTAAGATGGGTTCCTCATCACTTTAAATGAGGAACCCCGGTCGGCTCAAGGGATTGGTTTTTTGAGAAGTATCGCGGGAAAATGTTACCTGTTGGATTTGGAAATAAGAATTTTTCCAGAGTTGAGCAAAATTCCCTGTGTTGTAATTCGATAAGCATAAAACCCAGGTAACAAGTCCCCGCGATAAAAAGTAAATCGGTTTCCGGTAAAATCTTCTTTTCTCAGCGACCTGCCGGTCACATCGAAAATTTCAAAAGTGTAATCGGTTTTTATGGGGTTTCCTTTGATTTCGAAAATTGCTGTTTCCGTGAACGGATTTGGAAAAACATTTACCGAAATTCCCGGTATTTCTACCTCGCCCACCGCAGTTTTTATTTCAATAAAATCTGCCAGTTGCGCGCCCCCGACAACGTGTCGGGTAACATTAGTGATAGAACCGGTTTGATAACCTACATTGATAGCAGCGCTGTTGAGAATGACTGTACCTGCGGTGTTACTCAGCTTCTGGGATATTTTGAATTGAACAAATCCCGCAGATTCGGCTTCATTCACGCTGCTACCGGGTAGGTTAATATCATCAAAAATGAATTTTAAAATACCGTTTTCCAAAATTTCAAAAGTGTAAGGATGGCTGGCAGCACCCGGACGAACCGTGGTTACGTCCAAAAATTGCGATATGGAATCTCTTACCACCACCCTGTTTACTGTGTCGGTTCCAACGTTTTGGAATCGAATGTGATACTCTAAATCGGTACTCGCTGTTATCAGGCTGTCGTCTATACCTTTGGGATAGCCTCTTAAATAAGTTGTATCGTCAGAATTATGATTTTCTATACATGCCACCGAAACAAAGGCGTCTTTTTCGTCTTCCTCAAAACGATTCACATATCCTTTCGAAATCACTCCTCCAGAGGTGCATCCTTCCAAAGCTTTGGTAGGAAAACTTTCTCCGGGGTGTCCCGTCGGCTGTTCGGTTATGATTCTGTATGTTTTCCCTGTGCCCGGCAGTGAGTAGATTTGTTCTATCTCTCCTGAGTCAAGCTGAAAGGGAACTACTTTTATCAAAATCTGGTCTTCTATGATCAGCGCTTGTTTTGCCTGCGTCATGTCGCCTGTTCCTGTATTTTTTACAGAAAACCTGACGGTATCGTTTTCACAAACCGCTTGGACGGCTACGCTCGATTTGTCCCATTGCGGATCGTCCGGCGTACAGACAGAATCCGGGTAAATATGTGCCTCGATACAATGTGCCAACCCTGTTTCCGGGGTGTTGCAATCAAGGAGCACCTGGATTTGAAAATCACCACAATCGCCGGATTTGACTTCGCCGACCTCAAAAGTCAGCCTGTTATCCACCCTGCTGAGAATCGGAATGGAAGTGTTCACTACTTCCAAATAATCATCCAGATTCACTTCTACCAAAGTTTCGGGCTGATCTGTCACGCCGTGGTTGCAATAATTTATATTAACAACCGAAGGTCTGCATATTTCAAATTCACCGGCAGTAGCATCTACTTCCAGATAGGCACATCCAAATACGGCTTCCATCGGAAAATTAAAACGAGCCGTGTCTAAGTTGTCAAAGACTATAGTTTTGTTATTAAAGCATGATTGCCAGTAGCTGTTGTTGGCGTGTGCCTGGATAGTATATTCGCCGGAATCTACTCTGAAGAAATAGTTGCCATCGGCATCCGTAGTCGTAAAAACAGATATTCCGTCAGCTTCGTTGGTGACTTCTATTGTCCAGCCTTTGAGCGGTTTTTCACCGGTATCAAAAAGACAATTATTAAGTCTGTCATAAAAAACCTTTCCTTCAATGAACTTTTGTCCAAAATTTAAAAAATAATCGGTTTTCAGGAGAAAGGCGTCAGACACTTGTCCAAGCCCCGTGTTCCCCGTACATACTATTTCACCCTTTGGCGAAACGATAATTGAGTTTATATCTTTCGTAATATTTGTCTTGATAATCAGGTCTTCCACAAATTGCGCTCCGGCATTCACCTGAACCAGGTAACCTTTGCCGATGCTGGGGTCATCTTGCGTAACAATCGCGCCGGCAGCAACATAATTTCCGTTGGGCAATTTTGTCACGCTTCTGAAAAACTGCTCCGCCCCTTGTCCGTAAAACTGACTGCCCTGCTCATCCAGGCTCGTATTCACTTCCAGTAAAAAAGCCCGGTTTCCGGTGCCTTGCCCTGAATTGTAACCAGCTATCAACACATTCCCGTTGTCCATTAAGATGGCGTCTTCCGGGTTCATTGAGCCATTGCGCGGGTGCAGTCGGCGGTCTATTTCTTCGCCGTCAGTTTTACTGGCTTTGACCAAAAAAACCTCCGAATTCACTCTCTTGGTCTTTCCCACAATCAGGTAAGCGTCAGATGTTTCTACCAGCGCCCATCCTTCGTCTTCCTCGCTGTTGTTGTCGTAAGTTCTTTGCCATTCAAACTCTCCGGCAGCATCGGTTTTGATGAGGTACATATCAAATTCACCCGCACCGAAACTTCTTGATCTCCCTGTCAGCAAAAAACCGCCGTCAGATGTGTGAATCAGGTCAAATATCTGGTCTCTCAGCGCTCCGCCGAAAGATTGGCTCCAAACCAGATTTCCATCGTTGTCAATTTTTACCAGGAGTGCGTTCAACTCCTGTCCAAGTGCCGGCTCCGTATCACCGGCTAAAACAAATCCGTCATTTACATTCACAATGGCGAAGGCTTTGTCGGCAAACTGCCCTCCGAAATGTTTTTCCCACACAAGGTCGCCGTCAATATCTCTTCTCGTCACGTAAATCTGGAAACCATTGCCCGGAAAAGATTCCGAAAAACCCGCCACCACAAAATCTCCGTTTTCTGCCATCACAAGGTCTTGCCCTTGATCTTCGGCGTTGCCGCCCAGCGTTCTTTCCCAGCCCTGTCCAAAAGTGAAAGCAGAACAAAACAGCAGGAAAAAGACCATGCTCATTCCACGCTTTACTTGCTTATCTTTTGCACTTTTCAACATCATGGGCTTAAATCGCTTTTGGCTTTTAATTACGATACAAATGTGCGCATCAATTTTGCCGGTTTCAAAGACAAAAAAAACGATTTGTTGAAGAAAAATTTTGTATAAAATATTCATAATCGAAATAAAAAAGTTTTAAATCCCTTTATTTTAAAGCAATTTTGAAAGATTATCTTTGAATCAAAAAATTCGATTTGTTGATCAAAACAAATTTTCGATAATGGAAAAAAGCCGTTTGTTGACGATTTTTAACACTTTTTCAAAAAAAGAACTTCGCGATTTGCGCAAATGGCTGCTTTCGCCCGCTCACAATCAACGCGAAGATGTAGTGCAACTGTTCGAATATCTGGTCGAAAATACTGATTCTGCCAATCCCGAATCTGTTCACAGAGAACTGATTTTTCAAACACTCTTCCCCGGCGAAACATTTGATGACGCCCGACTGCGCCAAACCGCCCACTTTCTCCTGAAATCTATCGAAGAGTTTTTTATTTACCAGGAACTGCGCAGCGACGAAGTGCGCTCGCTCACCGCACTGGCCAGAGTTTACAGAAAAAGAAACCTGGACAAACCCTTTCAGGCTGCCATGACCGCCGCCCGCAACGCCCACCAAAATCATCCTTACAGAAACGAAAGGTTTCAGCGCGACGAATTTTTGATACAACTGGAAGAATACGCCTTTGTGGAATCAAAAAAACGCACCGTAAAAATGAATCTGCAAGAAGTGGTCAACGCCCTTGACGTGACCTACCTTTCCGACAAACTGCGCTATAGTTGCATGGTTTTGGCACACCAGACAGTTTATAAAACCGATTACGAGATCGGGATGTTGCGGGAAGTTTTGGATTATGTGGAAAAGAGTAACTTTTTTGACGTTCCGGCTATCGCCGTTTATTATTTTGGCTATAAAACGAACGTGGAAAAAGAAAATCCCGAACATTATCAAATGCTCAAAAAATACATTCTTCAATACGAGCAGTTTTTTCCGCCCTCCGAACTTCGCGACATTTACCTGCTGGCTATCAATTATTGCATCAACCGGCTGAATGCCGGCAAAAGTGAATTCGGAAGGGAAACTTTCGAGATGTACAAAAAAGGGCTGGAAAACGCCGTGCTTTTTGAGAACAACCTTTTGTCTCGCTTTACTTTTATGAACGTCGCAACGCTGGGTTTGCAATTGAAAGAATTTAACTGGGTGGAAAAATTTATTGTCCGTTTCAAAGATCACCTCGAAGAAAAAGTGCGCGACAATATCGTCCACTTCAGCACAGCCAACCTTGCTTTTGAAAAAAAAGATTACACGACAGCGATGCAACTGCTCACCCAGGTAGAATTTGACGACATCCTGATGAACCTGAATTCGAAAAGGATGCTGCTGAAAATGTTTTACGAAGAAAATGAACTGGATGCGCTGGAATCACTTTTGGAAAGTCTGCGCAACTACATCCAGCGCAAAAAAGTAATGGGCTACCACAAAGCCAATTTTACCAACCTGATTCGCCTGACCAAAAAGCTGATAAAAGTGAACCCGTACAACAAAAACACCCTCGGCACTTTAAAAGCGGAAATACAGGAAGCCAAACCGCTGGCAGCAGCCGAAAAAAACTGGCTGCTGGAGCAATTGGAAAATATCTGATCGGCTTTCCCGCGCGACGTATATGGTGAAAATAATTTCCTGCTTTTTTCTTTTACCTTTGCCCGAAATACTTATAAAAACATGTTCACAATCAATATTTATCTGCGTTTTGCGCTCATCGGGCTTTTTCTGGGAGGCGGTATTTTACTCGCTTTTTTATACGGATTCTGGTATGCTTCCGTGCCGATTCTCATCGGATTGATTTTGGTAGCCGGCTATATTTTCCTGGGCACTATTTCTTCTGCCGCCCAACTGGTACAGGACACAAAACTGGACGAAGCCGAAAAAAGGCTTGACATGACACTGAAACCCGAATGGCTTTATGCCTCCAACCGCGCCTTCTATTATATCATGAAAGGCACGTTTGCCATCAACCGGAAAAACACAGAAGAAGGTGAAACATGGCTCAAAAAAGCCCGCGAAGTAAAAGTGCCGACTGACAATGAGCGCGCCATGATCGAATTGCAACTCGCCAACATCGCTGCCTCGAAAGGAAAATGGAATCAGGCGCAAATACACCTGAAAGTCATAAAAGACCTGAACATCACAGAAAGTATGATCAAAGAACAAGTGAAGCAGTTTGAAAAAGCATTCGCCAACCGTGGGCAAGCCAAAGCAGCCATGATGATGGGCAAACAGGGCGGCCACATCGGCATGGGCGGAGGCAAAAGACGGCGCCCGAAAATGCGGTAAAAAAATACGCCCGGAATTGTCACGTGCAATCCGAAAAATGATTTTCAAAGTTTAATTTTTATTTAAAAACCTTTTCCGCGCCGTTTTGGAGCGTTCCTTTTTTACTTTTGTAAAAAACAAACCCATCCGGTCTCTGTTATTTTCTTAAAATTTCGAATTTGAAACCAGCCGTTCAGGCATATCATTTCAAATCACTTCTTATAGTGGCGCTGTTTTCCACTTCCCTGCTTTGGAAATCAAGCCACGTCTATTTTGATTTTCATCACGCCGAAAGCCTGCACTGCGAAGACAAAGAACATTCACCCCACATCCACGATGACCGGTTTGCCGTTCATGATTGTTTTGTCTGCGCTTTCCAGTTTTCACAGTTTGAAGAAAATAGCGTTTTCTCTTTCCAAAATCATTTCGTTTTTCTACACCGCGAAAAGCCTGTCGTCAGGAAAAGTCTTTTTGATTTCACCCCTGGCGTATTTGTTTTTTTGCGCGGTCCGCCTGCCGCTCCGCTCACTTGAGCGCCTGTTTTTTCAATCATATTTCTAAAAAAGGCAGTTTCTATTTTTTAAAAATGAAAAGAAAACTCATTGCCCTGGCAATGATAGTTTTGGGCTTTGGCAATGCAGGCATTAGTCAGATCAATGCTTGCTCCGGCGCTATCAGCGGCACCATAACAGACGCTGACAATGGCGAGCCTATGTCGTATGTAACCATTTTTGTACAGGAAACCGGTTCCGGTACTATTTCCGACGACGAAGGGCATTACCTGATCGAGCATCTTTGCGACAGCACTTATACGCTGGTGTGCAGTCATATCGGCTGCGACCACATCGTGGAAAAAGTTAGCGTAAAAGGCAGGACTGCCAAAGATTTCAGCCTCTCGCACGCGGCGACGGAACTCGATAAAATAGTCGTACACGCAGAATCCGCCAGCCCGAAAACACTTTTGCCCAGTCAGCAAATAACCGGAGCAAAACTGGCTGCCGCTCAAACGCAAACGCTTGGCGACGCGCTCAAAATTTTGCCTGGCGTGAGTACGTTCACTACCGGCAGCAGCATCGTAAAACCGGTGATTCGCGGCATGCACAGCAATCGCCTCGTCATTTTAAACAACGGCGTGCGGCAGGAAGGCAACCAATGGGGCGCCGAACACGCTCCCGAAATTGATCCTTTTCTTGCCGAAAAACTGACGGTGGTGAAAGGTGCAGCCGGAGTGCAGTACGGCGCCGAAGCCATCGGCGGCGTGATTCTGGTAGAGCCGCCCGCTTTGCCGGATCAGTCTGGCATACACGGCACACTCAATCTGGCAGGGTTTTCAAACGGCGGGCTGGGCGCTGTGTCCGGCAGGCTCGAAGGAAAATGGAGCGACAAAATTCCACTTTCCGGGCGCATTCAAGGCACCTTGCGCAAAGGTGGCAATTTAAAAACGCCGGACTATTATCTCGATAATACGGGACTAGAAGAATACCATTTTTCCTGGGCGGCGGGATGGACGCAGGAGCGCTGGCAGATCGAAGCATTTTACAGCCAGTTCAATGGCAGATTGAGTATTTTTTCGGGTAGCCATATCGGCAATCTGACCGATTTGCAAAATGCCATCGAAGCGGAAAGACCAAATGTAGCCTCGGATTTTTCATACGATTTGAAACGTCCTTTGCAGCACATCGAACACGAACTGGCTAAAATAGACGCCTTTTTAAAAATCGGCAAGGCTGAAAAATTGAAAATCCAGCTTGCACGCCAGTTCAATCGCCGGCAGGAATTTGATTCTCACGGCCCTATTGGCGCCTCGCCCGAAGATCTGGCTAAGCCGGGTATGCAGTTTGAGTTGACCACGTACACTTTCGACGCTGCGCTGGAGCACAAATCTTTCAGGCATCTTTCGGGCACATTTGGCTTGCAGGGACTTTGGCAGCAAAACAGCACCGATCGCGGCGGGCTGATTCCAAATTACGAGACAGCCACGGCGGGTATTTTTTTAATTGAAAAATGGAAAAACTACCCTTCACGCTGGGAAGCGGAAGCAGGTCTGCGGTATGATTGGAAGACACTTTCCGTGTCAGAAAGCAAATCAATCGCCGCGCAAACCTTGCATTTCAACAACCTGAGTGGTTCGCTCGGATTGGGTTACACGCTGCCGCAGTCCTGGAAAATGAGCCTCGTACTCAGCACCGCCTGGCGTGCGCCGAATGTCAACGAACTTTTCAGCGACGGCATTCACCACGGCGCGGCTGCTTATGAAAAGGGCGACCCCGCGCTTGAGACCGAAAAAGCTGTTCAAAGCAATTTCTCTATTGAAAAAAGTGGCGACGGTTCGCTCCAATTGCATTTTTCGGTATTTCAGCAATGGGTGGGAGATTTTATTTACCTGCAACCGCGCAAAGAGTTTGTGCTCACGATTCGGGGTGCTTTTCCGGCATTTGATTACCTGCAAACTGACGCTTTGTTATTCGGCGGTGAGGCGGATGTGGATTGGAATTTTTGGAAAAACCTGCATTGGCAAAATCGCGTTTCACTGCTGAGAGCGAAAGATGCCGACACCAAAACTTTCCTGCCTTTCATGCCGGCCGACCGTATAGAAACTGCCTTACAATATGATTTTAAAACCGCCGGAAGCTGGAAAAATCCTTTTGTAAAAATGGAATTTCAGCACACTTTCCGGCAAAGCCGCATTCCTGAAAACAGCGACTTCGCACCGCCCCCGCCGGCTTATTCGCTGCTCAATCTGGAAGCCGGAATCGGGAAAGATTTTTCAAAAAATTACCTGGACTTCGGACTGCGGATTCAAAATTTGCTGAACGTGGCTTACCGCGACTACATGGATCGCCTCCGCTATTTCAGCGACGAACCCGGGCGCAATATTTCCCTGCGCATTAAATGGACTTTTTAATTTTTTCAACTTTTAAAAAAATTCATCATGAAAAACAACTCAGTCAAATCATTTATAAAACACGCTTTATTGCTCACTTTGTCGCTCTCTGTTTTTTTCAGTTCCTGCAAAAAAGACGACGACCAGGATCCGGATAATGATCAGGAACTCATCACCACCGTAAAAGTGACCTTGAAAAGAAGCGACATGGACACCGGCCAAACTTTTGAATGGAAAGACATTGACGGCGCGGGCGGGCAAGACCCGGTCATACAAGCGATTTCGGTTGATCCAAATTCGACTTACAGCATGACGGTGGAATTTTTGGATGAATCAAAAACGCCTGCCGAAGACATCACC
>CALMIT010000492.1 GCA_937864255.1 uncultured Saprospiraceae bacterium | reverse complement strand
AATTTGATTGGTAATTTCTCCACCCGGAGCCCACAGATATGTGGGATTCGTAGCATTTACCGGGTTAGCTGTAAGTGTAACCTGTCCACCTTCGCAAACGGCGTCGTCATTATTAGCCACACCAGACATATCCATTTCGGAAATGGTGACTGCCAAATCATTTGGACCTTCATCCGCGCCTATAGTTGGCGTTAAATCACTGCGATCATCACAGTCAAAATCTGCTGCCACCGAGGTAGGCATTCCACCACAAAGCAGTGGTGCATTGGTCGGATCAACTGCTACGAGATGTAAGTCATTGGAAGCCGCAAATACAGGCAAGAAATTGAATGAATTCATATCGCGACCTGTTTCTGTTTGCCAGCCTGCCAAAGTCGTGATTTCAGTTCCGGAACCTTGTACAAGGCTTCCTACTTTGCAAAGCACACCTTGAGCGCCGCTTACAAAAAAGTCGTTATTATCAGAAATAAGATTAGCATAGTTGCCAGCCGTGCTGGTATATGCCAAACCTATCGCAAAGCTCTTTCCCGGAGTGGTATTGCCACTCGTTTGCGTATTTGAAAGAATATTATTTTTGATATTTACACCCGGAGTACTACCTGCTATTGACAACGCATAACTTGCCTCGCTTCCTCCAGAAGTGCCTGAACTTTTCATTCCGGATAAAGAAATTGTATTATGAAATACATTTGTCGTTCCGGCGCCTCCTCCCAAATGGATACCTGCAATAAAATCGGAAGGCGTTTCAAAACTCAGTATTCCACTGATCATGTTATTGGAAATCGTTGTCGCACTACCTGCCGGTTGTGCGCCGACACCAATACCCAATGCAGTAAAACCTGTCGTACTAGTACTTACAACCGAAGTGATCATATTATTTGAAACCGTAGCATTGGTCACTTCATTACCAACCGTAGTGGTATTTATGAAACTGTTGCCAAGACCTACGGAAATACCAAAGCAATCAGCTGTTGTGGTAATCCCCCCAATATTATTTCCGGAGATTAAAATATTATTCTCGAATCCTGTCCAAATACCACCGATTTGAACATTATTCGGAGAAGCCGTATTGATTTGGTTTTGGCTAATAACGTTATTAATATTTTTAGTAGCGGCACTTTGTCCGTTAGAAAAAATACCATATTGTGTTTTGCTGATATTGTTATTTATAACTGAGTTGTTATTATTCATAAAACCCAAAGTCGTAGTAGAAATAGTCGAACTACCACTACCGATACCAAACAATGTAGTAGTATTGGAATTGCCCACTATATTGCAATTGATTATTTTATTATTCTGCGGCGAGTTTGGAACGTTTCCCGGACCAAAGAACCATTGCATCCAAATTACTGCCGAGGTTGTAGAAGTACTTGTATTGGTGATGGTTAAGTCGCGGGTTGCAACAGAAAGCGGACAAACCGTATTGGCAGTATTACTGATACTTCCGTTGATCGTCACGAAATCAGCGCCATTCAAGACAAATATGGCCGTAGCCGAAGTGCCGCTGATTGCCGTAGCCACAGCCGGCTTGATTGTCAAAGTATTAACTGCGCTGGCAGCCGGAATACTATTGATAACTATTGGGAAAGTTTCGCTCGGATAAGTAGCATCAATCAAGCTGAAAACTACCGGCCCGGAAACACAGCCAAGATTATACGCCGCCACAGCTGCTGTCACTGTGGTGAAATCACCGCCGACACCAACTGTGTAAGTTCCGTTTAACGGTGGATCGACGACCATGAGGCTATTAGGTGTGGCCGGATGGGTAATTATAGTATTTACATCAGTAGCTACTACTCCTGCCGGATTAGAGCCAACATTAGGTGTAGGTGTTGCCAAATCTTGTGCAATGACATAATATTCTATCATATCATTACTTAAAATGCCACCCATATCAGCTACAACGATTGGAAACGACCATTCGCCATTTTGTCCGTTACCGCTGGATAAAGTACCAGGTTGTGAAAACCAGCTTCCTGCATTTTTTCTATAATAAATTCTCGGAACCAACATGCCTGTAGTCGGCACTCCAGAAATATCTGCTATAGTAACCGGAGAAAGTGAAAAGTTTGAAGTTCCGCAAGCGCTCAAAAGCTGTGAATATGAAATTGTCGGAGAAATCAAATCCAGAATAATACCTGCAAACTCATCAGCTCCAATATCTGGCGTAGAGGCGTTTCTGACATCTCCGTCGTAGTCGGTTGTAATTCCTGCAACGGGAATACCGCCGCTTTCAAGCTGTGTAGCAATTGCAGGATCAATATGCAAAAAATCAGGACTGGAGCCGCTCATACTTAAAAATGGGGGATTCTCGGTCACTGAAGCTGCATCGCGCGGCGATACTCGTGTCTTGTAAGCAGCGAGTGTTTGATCCGAATTGGTCCCGTCGAAGAAAATCAAATTATTTGTACCGGGTGTTCCGGCATAAAAAAGGTTATTATTTGAATTAGCGCCATAGGACGTCAAAGTAGTACTCGAACGTCTGTAAGCCACCGCATTACCTGTACCATTCGGCGTAGAAAGATTTACAAAAATATTATTTCGTAAAGTGACAGTCGGTGAGGTAGATACAGACGCCGCACTTGAGCCGAATAAGGCTCCCGCACTTGTGGCATTTAAATAGACCGTATTAAAATGAGCATTCACGGTCGTACCGCCGGTAATATTCAAACCAATCAAAGGGTTTGCAGCATTGGCATTCGGCGTTCTGATATCACCAATCAGGTTATTGGCAACAGTGACCGTAGTACCGCTGCTCACGGTAATTCCGATTGCTGTGCCACCGGAATTGTTATTTTCGAGATTATAAATTTTATTACCGATAAAGTTCTTGGTTGTTCCTCCTGTATTTGACATACCGGTTACCGCTCCGGTGCCCGTACCCATCAAAGTGTGTACCGTATTATTTGAAAAATTCTCCAGAGTACCCGAGCCCGAAGTAATACCGGTAATCGCGCCGCCATTGGTTATATTGCTCACAATGTTGTTTGAAACATCCGAGTTACCGCTAAAACTAACCACTAAACCTGTGACGGCATTTGTACCACCTGTCCAGTTGGTGAAAGTGTTTCCAATCACAGTTTTTGTAGGCGTACCACCGTTTGTATTGCTCCAACCGGCAATCGTAGTAGCGCCCGTCACTGTAATATTAGAGAAGTTATTATTGTTGCTATTATTAAATGTACCCGCCACGTCGCTTCCGTTGTCGGTAAACAAGGTAACAGTACCACCGGCTCCCGTTTTTGTAAAAGCCGTTACAATGGAGTTATTGTTTACATTTTTCACACCGCCGGCCGTCGGGGTTGACCAACTGTTTGAAATAAAAATTACGCTGCCGGTTGTATTGACCGAAAGGTTTGTAAAAGTGTTATTATTAATATTTGTATTCAGTGAAATACCCGCGTCAGAGATCAGTGTAATTGCTCCGCTTGCCGTTATTGTATGTGTAATATCCTGGAAATTATTATCACTAATATTCATTGTAGTCATATTATTAACTGTAGAGGATTCTACAATAATACCCTGCAAAGCGCCAGATGCAACAGCGCTCTTTACCGAAATATTATTATTGTTAATACTATTGATAATCGCTCCCGTCGGAGCATTCGAAAAAGAAGGCACATAAATGCCGCGAAGCGTTCCTGAAGTAGTCCCGCCGTTTGAACTGGTTACTGTATTATAAGATACGTCATAATTTTTCGTATTTCTAACCAAAATACCATTCACGGTTCCCGAAACATTTGCATAGGAAGAAAAAGTCCCGGTCGTACCATAATTCGTAATCGTATTGCCATTAGGTGCTGTACCGCCTATCTGCAAACCATCATTATGATCAGCCGCGCTTGTAGGTCCAACTACCACGATACCAATATTGACGTCGGTAATCGTATTTCCAAAAATTTTCAATCCGCTGTTTCCTCCGTTTGTAGTAGTTGCAGTAGCCGAAGTAGATACGGCAGTAGCGCTATGCGTTGAGTTGCTATAAATACCAAATGTATTTTGGTAAGTACGATTCAGGTCAATAGTATTTCCCTGAATGGTAATGTTTTGGGCGCCATCTGTCGTAGTCGTATAAAGCAAAGCCACACCCCATTCAGTCATATTATTGGAAGCAGCAGTAGTCACAGTATTAGCTGCATTTTCCATCATAACGAAGCCCGTTATCGTAACGAAGTCCGCACCAATAATTTTAAAAATTGCGTCATTCAACGCACCTGCGGTCAGCATATCCGATGCCGTCACTGTATTCCCATTACCTTGTATGATAATCGGATTTACGGCGCTGCCGGATAAAGTAGTAATTGAATAACCGCCAGCAGGAACTGCCTGAGGATTTCCAGCCAAAAGATTTAGCGTCACTCCTCCGGCGCCAACTCCCTGAGCATTCAGGTCTGTAATAGCCGCAGCAAGGTCGGCATAATCCCCGGGAATGTTTTTTGTACCAGTTAATTGGGCATAAGCCTGTTGTCCTGTAATAGTTAGAATAGCAAAGACAAGGTGTAAAATTCGTTTTTTCATGAGATTATAATTTTAATAGTAATTGGGTCAAAATAAAAAAGACCTCATTAGGTACCCGACCCAATGAAGCCAACGCTTTAAATTTGAACAAGAGAACTCAAAAAGTTCTTTGTCATGGGATTGGTGTGAATGGTTAAAGAAATTGTTTGAAATTTCCTTTGCGGGAAATTCTTTAAAACATTTGTCCTTTTAAATAATCGGATTTTGGGAGGGAAATCTAAAGAGGCTTTCCAGAAGGAGAGATTGCTGATCGAAATCAGACCTTGTGGAGTTTTACAGATGTTCTTATAAAATTCGGATACAAATGTAAATTTCGGTAAACTAAGAACCTAATGGGTTTCAGTATTTTAAGGTCTTTTTAAGCCCGTTTTAAGGTGGCAAGAAAGTGTACGTATTACGTTGGTTTTAAACCCCTTTCATTTGGTTATCAACGGCTTTTAATTTTGAAATTTCCCAACCGACAAACAAGGCTGTAAATATGGGCACTTCATATTCTTTCATTTCTTTTCTAAAAAACATTTTACCATTTTTGGGCTTTCTGAAAACAGATTGATTCTACCGGAAAATGAATTTATTCGACGCCATACAAGAAGCAGCGCATTTCCTGAAAAGCCACACGGATTTTGAGCCGGAATTTGGTATCATATTGGGCACAGGATTGAGCGGGTTGGCGGACGAGATTGAAAAAGTCGCCGTGTTCGATTATGCCGAGATTCCTAATTTCCCCGTTTCGACCGTACAAAGTCACAAAGGAAAATTGATTTTCGGACGCCTTGCCGGCAAAAATGTGGTGGCAATGGCGGGCAGGTTTCATTACTACGAAGGCTACTCAATGCAACAAGTCACTTTTCCCGTAAGGGTACTTAAAGCGCTGGGTATCAAATTGTTAATCATATCCAATGCCGCCGGCGGCGTAAATGCTGCCATTGAAATGGGTGATATGGTTTTTATAAAAGACCACATCAATTTGCAGGCGGACAATCCGCTCCGCGGGCCAAACGACGAGCGACTCGGGCCGCGTTTTCCCGATATGCTGCGCGCTTACGACCGCTCTTTGAATCAAAAAGCAATCGAGTTGGCACACAATCTCGGCTATCGTGCACACGAAGGCGTTTACGTAGCTTTGCAGGGACCAAACCTGGAAACACCCGCCGAGTATGAATTTATGCACCGGGTGGGCGCGGACGTGGTAGGTATGTCCACCGTGCCGGAGGTGCTGGTAGCCAAACATAGCGAATTGCCGGTTTTGGTTGTGTCGGTGGTTTCTAATAAATGCTACCCCATCGAAGCAATCCGGGAGACTTCGGTAGAGGACGTTATCGCAGTCGTACAACAAGCCGAGCCGCGGCTGGCGCGGGTGATAAAGGAATTTTTAGCGACATTTGAATG
>CALMIT010000491.1 GCA_937864255.1 uncultured Saprospiraceae bacterium | reverse complement strand
ATACGGCGACGCCTGCCTGGCAGTTTGATCTGAGTGCACACGCTGCCGGCGTTTATATTTGTAAAATCACCACGCGCGGAAAAACAGCAGGATTGCGTGTGGTAAAAATTAATTAATACCACAAAATCGCCCTTCGGAACAAAAGCGCCGGAGGGCGGTTTTTTAAAATTAAAAATCACCCGATGAAAATTCCTTTGTACCAAATTGATGCTTTTGCCGAAAAAATATTTTCAGGCAATCCGGCGGCAGTTTGTCCGCTTGATTCCTGACTTCCCGACGCATTAATGCAGCAAATCGCCATGGAAAACAACCTTGCGGAAACCGCTTTTTTTGTACCCGACGGCGACACTTTCCAGTTGAGATGGTTCACTCCGACGATAGAAGTGGATTTGTGCGGGCACGCCACGCTGGCTTCGGCGCATGTTATTTTTAATCATCTGGATTATCGCGGAAGCGAGATAACTTTCCATTCGCCCCGTAGCGGCATTCTGAAAGTGCGCAAAAACGGCGACCTGCTCACACTTGATTTTCCGACTGATATTTTTAAAAAAATCGAACTGACGCCCGAAATGATATCAGCCTTTAATCATCCCCCGCTCGAAGTTTATCGGGGCAAAACGGACTATCTTTTCATTTTTGAAAATGAAGAGCAAATCCGCACGATGCAAATGGACGCTGCCAAAGTCGGACATTGGGAAGTGCGCGGCATCATCACGAGCGCTGCTGGCGAGCAGGTGGACTTTGTGTCCAGGTTTTTTGCACCGCAGTCAGGCATTTTGGAAGATTCGGTGACGGGTTCGGCGCACACTACGCTAACGCCATATTGGTCGCAGCGACTCGGCAAAACAGAACTGACCGCCATGCAACTTTCCAGCAGGCAGGGACACCTGCAATGCAAGTACCTCGGAGAAAGAGTGGAAATCAGCGGTAAAGCCAAAACCTTTATGACCGGCACGCTAGTGCTGGATTGAAATCAATTTTTCATCGTCCAAAACGCAAATCCGTTGGCATTATCAATGCGCGGCTCGCTCTCGCTCCAGTTGACGACGATGGACTGAAAAATGATTTTCAGGCTGACTTTTTCACCTTCAAACACGAATGAAAGCTTCTCAGGGTCTATTCCTGAATTTGTAGTTTTCCCGTATTCGTTTTTCCACTCATCCAATTTAGGTCTGATAGAAAACGATTCAATCGTTTGCCCGTCCATTCTAAAATCCAGGTTGCGTCAAGATCAGAAAGTGCGAATATGTTGATGGAACTCTCTCCGTTTCTGGAAAAATAAACTGGAGAAAAACGCTGGTAATTTGAAATGTCCACGTTTTCAAATCGCTGCCCTGAGTCGTAATAATAGATTCGTTCGGAGTCATAATTGCGGTAAGCTTCTTTTTCCACGCCGAATTTTTTGAGCAGTCCGCTTATTTTTTCGTAACCCGATTTTTCTTTGTCGGCGAGAGTATCCGTTGTAAAATCTTGCAGTGCCGACCAGTATTCGCGGTCTTCAAAGTAATTTAAAACATTGTTGATGTCGCGGGCGGGATCGCCCTTGAGCAAAGGTTCGTGCGTGATTATCTGCCCGTTTTGCAGAATGCCGTTTTCGGTCAGCAGTTTTTCCAGTCGGCTTTTCTGGCTGTTTTTTGAAACAGAAAAAGTACTCCAGGGACCCACCAGACTCAAAACACAAAACGCCAGCAGCGAAACCGGAATCACCCGGATGTCGTCTTTTTTTGAAAAAATAAAATAGAGACAAATAAAACTCAGCCAGATACCGGTGAGCAAAACGTAATAGCGCTCTTCGGTGAATCCGTAATCGCCTATGCGCCGGAAAATGGCGACAAAAAGCAGCGCCACCATTGGCAGCAAAATGTAAAAAAACCAGCGCCGGAACGGGCGCAGCAAGCCGCTTTCAAAAAACTGCGGCAGCAAATAATTAATCAGATACGTGAAAATGCCCGCCACGGAAAAACCAATCACCAGCGAAGAAACCCAGCCTTGCGGGAGTTCCCAATTGACCAGGATTTTTGCCGTAAAGGCATACAAAATCAGGAAATACAAAATGCTGATGGGTATGAAAACGTACTTGACCAGGTTGACAAAAGCCATTTGAAAATCCCGCGCTTCGAGCTGAAAATTGTATGATTTTGGAAAATTGGCGAGAAAGTAGGAAGTGTGCAAAAGGCCGGCTGTCCAGATAAAAATATGTCCGTACAATTGGTCGTCCACGTTAATATTGAAAAGTTCGTCCACTGCCAAAACGGCAATAGATAAACCGCCGAATACCAAAACGCAGTACAGGGCGCCGATGACAAACTGCACAAAAAGTCGCCGGTTAAACTCCCAAAAATCATTTAGTTCGTCTGCACGAAAATAGGCAACGAAAGAAACTGAAAGGTGCGCAGATAAAATGAACAACACGTAGCTCAGCAGTTTTTGATAATCATGCGTGTTGAGTACGGGGGAAAACCAGATGTGAAAAACAACCAGGAAAACAAGAACCAAAGTATTGAAAATCAGGCTCTTGCCCACAGACCAGGCGTAGGCTTCCTTCAAAATCACGCCCGTGATAAACAACGGAAAGCCGATAGAGCAGGCGAGCAGTGTTTTAAAACAAAAATCAACGACATCATTGGTTCCATTGAAATAATTGTTCTCGATTACTATCGAACAACAAACGGATGCAATCAAAGCGACAACTGCGGGAATCGGAAAACGCCTGACGACTCCGGCGTACGATTCGAGAAGGTAGGAGATAGAAGGAAGTTGCATGATTTAGGTGTTTTATGGAGTGTTAGTAGTAAAATCCGTTTACGAACGAAAAAAACTATTTTTTCATACTGACTTCCTGAAATCGGCATGAAAAAAGATGTTTGACCTGTCCTTTTCTCCGCGACTTACTTTTTGTCAATTTCTATCACCACGCCCACCGTATTTTTACCATTCAAAGCAGCCTGAAAACCCACGGCGCCCTGCTCATTTGTAAAACTGACATTAGCCACGCTGCTGCGTGCGAGCGCCTCCTGCAATTTTGCCTGGTAGCCGCGCTGGCGGCTGGCGTTGATTTGCTGGTTGAGGTATTTGTAATCCAGCGCTTCTTTTGACACCACAACGGCGATCCTGTCTTTGTTGCCGACATTATCGGCGGTCATGCTGTAATCTTTCGGGAAAACGCGCGTGCCTACGATGCCGCAATACGGCGAGTGTTTTTCGGTGTAAGGAAAAAGCACATAACTGGAACCGTCAGTCTCTTCGCCAAAAACGTAGGTGTAACAATCTACAGAATTGGTGATGGCAATTTTGAATTTGTCGCCGATGCGAATGGGGGAAACTGTTCCGAATACTCCCTGGGACACCTGTTTCAAAGGTATCAGCGTTTGTGTGGCATTATTGACCAGCCCGTATTTTACAGCAAGTTTGTTTGGGTCAAGATTTTCCGCGCTTCCCATCGGGTATAGTCCGTACGCTTCTTTTGTAAAATTTTCAAAATCTGCATACCCCACCCAGGCTATCCCATTGTCGCCCCATTCTGGTCCCCAACTGTTCATAATCTGAAAAGCACCGCCTGCCTGATTATCGTCGTAGCCGATAACACACATGGCGTGGCCGCCAAAACCGTATTGGCTGTAATCGCGCTGAGTGGGCCGCCACAGGCTCTGACCCACCATACCTTGCATAAACGAGCCGCCCACCATCATCCCAATTACCACCGGCGCGCCTTGTGCGAGATTTTGTTTGATAGCATTGATGTCGGGGCGATAGTCGCCAGCGCCCACTGTGAGGCGGTTATAACCTTTGATTTTGTACTGCGCCGCCGCCGATTGTTGCGTTGAACTTAGCTGCTTGCTGCAACTGCGCTCGTCATAACCAAATTCGCGAAAAGGCAACACGCCTTGCTGGTGCATGGTTTTCATGGCGTCCAGCATATAAGCGCCTTCGCAGCCGCTCAAAGCGATGCGATTGTACAAAGACGAAGGACTGAATGCGGCATCATTCGGACTTGCACCCGTGGCGCGCGCTTGCAAAATGGTACGCGCCGCATAACTGCTCGCCCAGCCCACGCAAGAACCCTGCCCGCCCTGGTGCAGTCTTTTTGGCGCATAACGCAGCAAAGACGCACTCGGAGGCAAGCTCGGCGCGCCATACGTGCTGGACAGCGGTTCGAAAACCTCCGCTTTGTCAAACATTTCCTGGTTGAGTGTAGCGCCGAAAGAAAACTGGGAAGATGAACTTTCAAAATCATTTTCGTCTGACACACTCTCGCCAAGGCAGCCGTCAAATGCGCCCATAAAATAAAGTACACCGCCTATCAGAACTATCGGAATGAGCAGCTTGGGCTTTTTAAACAGAAACATAAAAATGAAAGGAAGAAAATTCAGCAGGGGATTGCTGCCGCCGCTTCGCGGACTTGCCGGCTCGTCGTTGCGCCGGGGTTGTTCCGGATCTTTTTCCATTCTGATAGGCATAGTCTTGTCTTTTAGTTGGTTTGAAAATGAAGGAAAATGACAAGGTGATTTTGATTAATTGCAGGCAATGCGTGTCAGCGGCTTGCCCGAAAAAGTAGCGGAAGCAGGGTCTTTCAGCACCAAAACGCCATCTATTTCGTGCAACTCGCCTTCTTTTTTGATAAGTTTATCGCCGTTTAACAAAAATTCAAGGGACTCCACCTGATCCGCGCCTTCAATGGTGTACGAATAAATCATTCTAAGCGTGTCGCCGTATTTTGCTCCCTGCAAAGTGCCCTGAGCCGCGTGTTTTTCATACGGCTCCCAACTCATTTTTCCGGAGACGCGATCGCCCTGAATTGCAATGCGCACGGTGGTCACATCGGGGTGGGCGGCGTTGCCGTCTTTTAATTGAAAACACATGACGTCGTTGGTTTCCGGGATGTTGACTCGTGTATTTTGCTGAGCGGCTTCGACGCCAGTTGCATCCTGCGCAGCAGTTTGTTGATCCGCACCGGACTGGCAGGCGATTATAGAAACAAGGATAAAAAGCGCTGAAAAGAGATTTTTCATGATGAGAATTTTAATTTTTAAAATACAATTACCTGCAAAGAAATTTAAAAGCGGGCAGATTTGAATTTTTAAGCCGGACTTTTTAAAAACCAAAAGTCTATTTTTACTTTAGCTCAAATTCCAAACTGTATGAAACGGGGCTTTTGGCTTTTCTTTCCGCTTTTATTATTGCCGGCTGCCAGTTTTTGGGCACAGGCAGATTTTCAAAAAGAGTTGCAAACGCGGCTAATCCTCGCCGAATCGGGCGACACTGTCCGGCTTCCAGCCGGGCGTTTTGAACTTTCCAAAGGCATTTCTATGGACGATAAATCGAACGTCGTCATCACCGGCGCCGGCAGGGACGCCACTTTTTTGTCATTTAAAAATCAGACCGAAGGCGCGGAAGGCATCAAAATTACTAACAGCCAAAATGTCGTTTTGGAAAATCTGACCGTGCAGGACGCCAAAGGCGACGCCATAAAAGTGCAGGAAACGCAGGGAATTATTTTCAGAAATGTGCGGGCGGAGTGGACGGGAAAGCCCGGTAAAAAAAATGGCGCTTACGGACTTTATCCCGTGCAGTGCCGCAAGGTGCTGATCGAATATTGCGAAGCCATCGGAGCTTCGGACGCGGGCATTTATGTGGGGCAAAGCGACGAGATAGAAGTGCGCCATTGCCGCGCTTTTCGCAACGTGGCCGGGATCGAGATAGAAAATTCAACCCGTGCATCGGTACATCACAATGTTGCGGAGCAAAATACGGGAGGTATTCTTGTGTTTGATTTGCCCGATTTGATGAAGAAAAAAGGCGGACAGGTGAAAGTATTTCAAAACACAATCCGCGAAAATAACTACCGGAATTTTGCGCCGAAAGGCAACATCGTAGGGCAGGTACCGGCAGGAACAGGCATT
>CALMIT010000490.1 GCA_937864255.1 uncultured Saprospiraceae bacterium | reverse complement strand
TCGGCGATGAAACTCTCGGTCACTATTTCGCCGTTGAGCGCGCGGATGATGCGCGCCTGCCCGCTTTTTGCCGGCAAGGCAAAATCGGCTCCTTTTTTCAAACTTGTGTTGAAATGATTGATCGCCGTTTCTTTTTCGGTTTGAAAAAGCGCTTTGCCGTTTTCGGCTATTTTTTCGCCGTTGATGTAAGTCGCCAGCACTTTAAAATCCGACAGATTTTCCACCAAAATAAAGTCCGCCCAATCGCCCTCGTGCAGCAGTCCGACTTCCAGATTGTAATGTTCGACGGGATTGATGCAGGCGGCTTTCAGCACATCGAAAAGCGGGCAGCCGTGCGCCACTGCGCGGGCAGCGAGTTGGTTGATATGCCCGACGGCGAGGTCGTCGGGGTGCTTATCATCCGAACAAAACATGACGCGATCCGGGAATTGCGGCAACAGATCAATCAGCGCTTTAAAATTTTTGGCGGCACTACCCTCGCGGATGATCACTTTCATGCCGAGTTGCAGTTTTTCCAAACCTTCCTCGTAAGTGAAACACTCGTGGTCGGTGCTGATGCCGGCGGCGGCGTATTTTTTCAAAGCGTCGCCGCGCAAACCGGGGGCATGACCGTCCACAGGTTTGCCCAAATCGCGGGCGATTTGGATTTTTTTCATCACCTCCGGATCGTCGTAAATCACGCCGGGATAATTCATCATTTCCGACAAATATTTGATTTCGGGCATTTCCAAAAGTTGTCGCACCGCCTCGGCGTCAAGCACCGCGCCGGCGCTTTCAAAAGTGGTGGCCGGCACGCAGGAAGGCGCACCGAAATTGAATTTGAGTGGCACTTTTTTACCGTTTTCAATCATGTAGCGCACGCCTTCGATGCCCAGCACATTGGCGATTTCGTGCGGGTCGCTGACGGTAGCCACCGTGCCGTGTACCACCGCCATCCGGGCAAATTCGGAAGGTACCAGCATCGAACTTTCGATATGAATGTGCGCGTCCGTAAAGCCGGGCAAGATGTAGGGCGCATCTGTCTTTTCCGGACCGAGTTGGCTGATTTTCAGGATTTTCTGATCACGAATTTCTACCGTCCCGTAAAAAATTTCTTTATCAAAAATGGAAACGATGTTGGCTGAAAGCTGCATGGTTTGGGTTGGTTGGTTGATGTAAATTTTTGATAATGAGCGGTTTTGTAAATGGTTCTCTACTCTTTTAATCCCCGGTATAATGCGGCAATTATTTTTTGGCTGTCCTCAATATTTTCAGGAGACATCAGCCTTGCCATTTCAAAACCTGTTGATTGTTTTTCCAGAAACCGGAGCAGTCTGTCCCGGAGTCCCGGATCGTTTTGTAGCATTTCATTTATCTGTCTGCCCACGTAATGCGCGGAGACGGATTCTACAAACACCACGTCTTTTTCGTTATATAAATCAATTAGATCGCCACTATTTTGTATAATTTCTTCTATGTGCAACAGGTAAAAATGTTTCAGAATATTGTCAATGTCGCGGATGTCTTTTATCCGCTCGGGCCGGTCTTGCCAGGCGAGTAATTTTAAAAGCACGATACCCGACAGAGAAGAAACGCGCAACGTAATACCCTCTTCTGTTTCGACCGTTTCTGCAAATGGAAAAACAGCATCAAATCCGGGCATTTCCAAAGTAAAAGTTTTATTTGCCAGTAGTTCGGCCCGACCTTTTTCGTCAGTGATTTCGCCAAAGGGTAAAAGATCAAGCTCGTACCTTTTTCGAAAAAGAAAACGATAAGGTTCCTTTTCATCCTGTTCAAACTCCGGTAAAGTTGCGATTACTGCCCGCAACACCTGAAATTCTGACAAAGAGCCGACCATAACTGCCAGATCAATGTCTTTGGTTTTTCTTTCGGGCGGCTCGCTGTACCCTCTTACCAATAATTCTATATCTCTCGCAAAAGCGCCAATTATAAAATAATCAATCCCCTGCCGGTTCAGTAGGGGGACAATCGTTTTCAGAATTTCAATGACGATTTCGTCAGTGATTTTATTCAATAATATTTTTGAGGTATCTGACATAAATTCTCTGTGCGGTTTCAAAATTACGATCATTTCCCGAGCCTGTCAGTTCTGCATAAACCAGCAAGGGGTGCACGGTTTGAAATTCCTGTACAACAAAAACGGGATATTCCGATTTCCAAAAAGCAGCATAAACTTCCACATTTCCTCTCGGGTCCGGAGCCAATAACAAATCCTTGATCAGCGATTTGCTATTAAGATCGGTATAAAGCGTCCACGCGGCCGGTTGCAAAAAATCTGTAAGCAGTGCTGCTGCCGGCTCTCCGCCCCAAAAAGTAAAGTTGCCCAGATTTAACTGCCTCCAATTTTCAAGCTGAAATCTGAATCTGCCTTTCAAGAGTTTAGGTTTCAATCTTTGATTAAAGGCGGTCACCCATTGATTCAGCAGCTCCGCTTTGTTGGTCAGCATTTTTTTGCTTTCATTGATTTGCAACAAAAAATTATTGGCTTGCAGGTCGGATAAAATATCACCGATAGTGCTGACGGAAACATTCGCCTGATCGGCAATGACTCTGTAAGGCTCATTCACCAGATTTTCGTCGAGTAAGAGCGCGTAAATGAGTTTGACGCCATTTTTGTTAAATGCTTTGTGCTTGGGTTCGGTATTTATTTGAGGCGGAACCTGCCCTCTGATGTGCAAAAAAACTCCCTGATCGTTGCGAATAAAGCAATTTCCCGCAACATCAAGATAATTAATGCCCCTATCTTCCAAGAGCGCCTTTGCAGGATTTGAAATATATTTTGCCACTATAAGCGTATCGCGTTTTTTCAGTTTTTCCATCCACAAAGCAATGGCTGCCGGAAGCACGCTGGCTTTTACTTCTGCTTTAAAATTACTAACTACTGTCCCAATTTCGATTTCCAATTTTCCATCCCATCTGTATCCGTCGTCAAAAAAGTCGGCAGGGTATGCTCTGATACTTGCTTTGGTCAATTTCGACAGGCTTTCTACAGCTGTTTGAAGAATATCATCTTCTTTCATGTTCGTAAATTATTTTTGTTCACCAAAAGTGAATGCAGGCAAATATCGAACATTATTTTATTTTTTCAATTTCTTTTAGCCATCACTTTAAAAATCTCTCTGTGGAAAATAGAAGTCTCTTTAGCTGACCAGACATGTCTGTCTTCCGCCTTCCCTGAAAACCAAACACCCGCCTCCGGAATCCGGGGCGGGCGTTTGAAATATATTTTGAAAAGGACAATTATCCGTTTTCGAGCGCGGCAGCGCCGCCCACGATTTCGAGCAATTCTTTGGTGATGGCTTCCTGGCGGGCTTTGTTGTAGCTGAGGCGCAGTTCTTTCAAAAGCTCGTCCGCATTTTCGGAGGCTTTGTCCATTGCTGTCATCCGTGCGCCGTGCTCGGAAGCGTGCGTGTCGAGCAGGAATTTGTAAAAAGTAGTTTGCAAAATGCTCGGTACGAGGTAGTTGAGCAGCCCTTCCATGCTGGGTTCGAAGATGTAATCCGCGCGCATTTTTTTGTCGCTGCCCGAAGTGCTTTCCGCTTGCGCCACCGGCAAAAACTGCTCGGTGATGGTAAACTGCGTAGCCGCATTTTTGAATTTGCCGTAAGCCACGTCTATCACGTCGTACTCGCCGCTTGCAAAAGCATCCATCAGCTTTTTAGATACGTTTGACACGTTTTCAAAAGTGAGGTTATCAAACAGCGTGACGTAATCTTTAATAATTTTTACGTCCGGGTAGCGCTTGCGGAAAAAGTCGTAGCCTTTTTTACCGATAAACAACATCGTCATATTTCCGGCGGCTCTGACGTCGGCGTATTTTCCATTCAGGTCGTGCATGGCGGCTTTACAAACGTTGGCATTGAAAGCGCCCGCCAAACCGCGATTGGAAGTGACGACTACCATGCAGGCTTTTTTCACCTCCCGCGCTTTTCCGAAAGCGATATCCGCCTCGCCGCCCAAGTTGGACAAAATATTCGCCAACATCGCGTTTTGCTTGTCGGCATAAGGACGCAATTGCTGGATTGCCTGTTGAGCTTTGCGCAATTTGGCAGCAGATACCATCTTCATGGCTTTGGTGATCTGCTGGGTGTTGTTCACCGACCTGATGCGCTCGCGTACTTCTTTTAAATTTGCGGCCATTGTTTATAATTTGAAGAATTGAAACCGGGCGGTTTTGAAAATGCCGCCCTTTTCAAATCTTATTTTTTGTATTGAGAAGAAATTTCAGCAGCAAGTTTTTCAACCTTGCTCAAAGACTCGTCGGACAAACCACCCTTTCTGAACTCATCCAAAATTTCGGGGTGACGCTGACCGAGTGTGTGCAAAAACACTTCTTCAAAGTCTTTCACTTTGTTCACCGGCACGTCGCGCAACAAACCTTTGGTTCCGAGATAAATGATAGCTACCTGTTTTTCAACTGCCACCGGCGAGTATTGCGGCTGTTTCAAAATTTCCACGTTGCGTTTTCCTTTTTCCAAAACCGCCATCGTAGCGGGGTCAAGGTCAGAGCCGAATTTTGCAAAAGCTTCCAACTCACGGTATTGTGCCTGGTCCAATTTAAGCGTACCCGACACTTTTTTCATGGATTTGATCTGCGCCGATCCACCTACCCGGCTCACAGAAATACCTACGTTGATGGCAGGTCGCACACCGGCGTTGAAAAGGTTGGATTCCAAAAATATCTGTCCGTCGGTGATAGAAATTACGTTGGTCGGAATGTACGCCGAAACGTCGCCCGCCTGCGTCTCGATGATCGGAAGCGCGGTCAAAGAGCCGCCGCCTTTCACGAGCGGGTTGCCTTTATCGTCTTTTGCTTCCGCCAAAGAGGCCGGCAAATCGTTCATTTTGCGCGCGATGTCGTCGTTTTCGATGACTTTTGCGGCGCGCTCCAGCAGACGTGAATGCAGGTAAAATACGTCGCCCGGATAAGCCTCGCGACCCGGAGGACGGCGCAGCAACAGCGACACCTCGCGGTACGCCACGGCTTGTTTTGACAAGTCATCATAAATGATCAAAGCGTGACGACCTGTGTCTCTGAAAAATTCGCCGATAGCAGCGCCGGCGAAAGGCGCGTAAAACTGAAGCGGCGCCGGATCAGAAGCCGAAGCGGACACGATTATAGTGTAATCCATCGCGCCAAATTCTTCGAGGGGGCTGGCTACGTTGGCCACGGTAGATGCTTTCTGACCGGAAGCCACGTAGATACAATAAACCGGCTCGCCTTTATCGTAAAATTCTTTCTGGTTGATAATGGTGTCAATCGCGATGGCGGTTTTACCCGTTTGGCGGTCGCCGATGATCAACTCGCGCTGTCCGCGTCCGATAGGAATC
>CALMIT010000489.1 GCA_937864255.1 uncultured Saprospiraceae bacterium | reverse complement strand
TGGTCGTTCGGAAAATCAACGTAGCGGATAAATGTTTTTTTCCAATTCTCTTTTTCGTTTTTGGCAGACTCCAATTCGACCGAAATGCTCACGTTCAACCTGTTGAATGCAGGCACGGCGCCCGCCTGCGGTGCTTCGGCGCTGATATAAAAATTGCTGATAACGCCGCTAAAAGTCAGGTCGGCATCATTTTCAGACAAAAATAGCCGTGACGAACTTCTTATTCTGTCTTTTAGTCGCTCCGTCAGGTCAATCGAAAAAACAGGTTCGATAAAAGCCGCCCGGTTTTCAAACTGGCTGACAAAAAATGTTTTGGAATTTGGGTCAATGCTGATTCCGCTTAAAGAATAGCAGCCCGAATGAGAGAGGAAAAAAAGCAGCAGCCCACTAAAAAAGAAAGATTTTAGATTAAGTATTTTTGTTTTAAAAAACTGAAAATCAATCATTTAAAGAATTATTTTCGAGTTTATTAATCTTGTTTTCCACTTCTCGAACCAGGCTTTCTTTATAAGCGATATTTTTTTCCAGAATAGTTTTATCGGCACTACCAATAATTTGAGCGGCGAGCAATCCGGCGTTTTTTGCCGCATTCAAAGCTACGGTGGCCACCGGCACGCCGTTTGGCATTTGCAAAATAGAAAGTATCGAATCCCAGCCGTCAATCGAGTTTGAGGATTTAATCGGCACGCCGATGACGGGTAGGGGAGTGATGGAAGCAACCATGCCCGGCAAATGTGCCGCGCCGCCGGCTCCGGCGATGATTACTTTTATACCACGCTTATGTGCATTTTGGGCAAACTCGACCATGCGCAGTGGCGTGCGATGTGCCGACACGATGGTCAGTTCGTAGGCGATATCAAAAGATTTAAGTATTTCCGCTGCCGCAGACATGACGGGCAGGTCAGAATCAGAGCCCATAATGATGCTTACGATCGGACTATTCATTTGCAATAATTTTAAGCGTGGTTTGTACCAGTTTGGCTTTTTTAATCGCCTCATCTTTGTGCTTGTCAACGATTGTGACATGTCCCATTTTTCTGAACGGTTTGGTCTCTTTTTTACCATAAAAATGTACGCTCAAACCCGAAATTTTGAGCGCATCTTCCAAACCGGAAAATACGGGCTTTCCGGCATATCCCGGTTCGCCCAATAAATTCAGCATCACTGCTGGCAATTTTAAATCTGTTTCTCCCAAAGGAAGATTTAAAATACCGCGCAAATGCTGCTCAAATTGTGAGACATAGCAACTTTCAATGGTGTGGAGTCCGCTGTTGTGCG
>CALMIT010000488.1 GCA_937864255.1 uncultured Saprospiraceae bacterium | reverse complement strand
CGATTTTTGATGCCGATTCACCCATGATCCAGGCGATCCGGCAGTACGAGTTGGCGCTTTTGCATCCCGAAAAAGCGGAACTTTTGCAGGCGGCTTTGCTAAAAATGGACGACCTGAAAGCCTGGGATTTCGAAGCGCGCATCAAAGAAATTCTTTTCAAACTCAACATTACCGCCCTCGAACAAAAAGTAGAAACGCTCTCCGGCGGTCAGCAAAAACGCCTCGCGCTGGCGCGCCTGCTCATTGAAGGGCCGGAGTTTTTGATACTGGACGAGCCAACGAACCACCTCGACGTGGATATGATAGAATGGCTGGAAGATTTTTTGAAACAGCCCAACCTCACGCTTTTTATGGTCACGCACGACCGCTATTTTTTGGAGCGGGTGTGCAACAGTATCGTCGAACTGGAACGCGGAAATTTGTACCGCTACAGCGGCAATTACGCCGACTACCTGGAGAAAAAAATGCTGCGTCAGGATGTGGAATCCGCCGAACTGGAAAAAACCAAAAAACTTTTCAAACGCGAACTCGCCTGGGTGAATCGCAGTCCCGAAGCTCGCACGACCAAAGCCAAATCGCGCATCACCGCCTTTGAAGATATAAAAGAAAAAGCCGGTCAAAAGCTGGACAATGCGCAGGTACAAATGGATTTTAAAACCAGCCGGCTGGGCAGTAAAATCCTTGAAGCGCAATACATCAGCAAAGCTTACGACGGTAAAAAAATGGTGGACAATTTTCACTATAAATTCAAAAAAGGCGAGCGCGTCGGCATCGTCGGCCCGAATGGCGTCGGAAAATCTACTTTTTTGAAAATGCTGACCGGACAGGTTCCGCCCGACAGCGGCAAGGTCGTAATCGGTGAGACGGTCATTTTCGGCTATTACACGCAGGAAGGTATTCAACTGAAAGACGACAAACGGGTGCTGGATGTGGTGCGCGACGTGGCGGAGTTTATTCCGATGGAAAAAGGTCAGAAGCTGACGGCTTTGCAACTCCTCGACCGGTTTTTGTTTACGCGTGATCAGCACCAGGTGTATGTGTCGCAACTCAGCGGCGGCGAGCGGCGACGGCTGTATTTGCTGACTATTTTAATGCAAAA
>CALMIT010000487.1 GCA_937864255.1 uncultured Saprospiraceae bacterium | reverse complement strand
AAAATCCTGCTCGAACTGGCAGCGGTACGCCGCGAAAACAAACGCATCAAATACCTGCGCCCCGACGCAAAATCGCAGGTGACAATAGAATATTCAGACAACAACAAGCCGATCCGCATAGACACCATCGTGGTGTCCACACAACACGACGACTTCGCCGACGATGAAACCATGCTGGCGCGCATCAAAAGCGACATCATCAACTACGTCATCCCGCGCGTAAAAGCGAAGTGCAAACCGGCGATCAAAAAACTGTTCAACGACCAAATCACCTATCACATCAACCCGACAGGCAAATTTGTGATAGGCGGCCCGCACGGCGACACCGGACTGACCGGACGCAAAATCATCGTGGACACCTACGGCGGCAAAGGCGCGCACGGCGGCGGCGCTTTCTCCGGCAAAGACCCCTCGAAGGTGGATCGCTCGGCGGCTTATGCCACGCGCCATATCGCCAAAAACCTGGTAGCGGCGGGCGTATGCGACGAGGTACTGGCGCAGGTATCCTACGCCATCGGCGTACCAAAACCTTGCGGTTTGTTTATCAATACGAACGGCACCGCGCGCGTAAAAGGCGCCAACGGCAAAAAAATGAGCGACGGCGAGATTGCCAAAATCGTGGAGCAGTTATTTGACCTGCGTCCTTATGCGATCGAGCAGCGCCTCAAACTGCGCAATCCTATCTACTCCGAAACGGCAGCCTACGGGCACATGGGCCGCGACTACGAGGTGGTAAAAAAAGTATTCGACAACGCCGGTCAGCGCACCGAGGTGGAAGTCGAACTTTTCACCTGGGAAAAGCTGGATATGGTGGAGCCTGTCAAAAAGGCTTTCGGTATTTAAAGGACGCGGATTTTTTAAGATTTTTATGAAAGAGAGCCCCGGCTGTGCCGGGGCTCTCTTTTTGTTTCGATCATTCAGGATGCACTTTCGTACGGCGAAACTTGCGTTTCGTACATTGGGAGGGGAAAGCGGCTTGATAAGTGGTTGGTTTGTAGTAATATTGTATGGCTTATGCTAATCGCAAATTACCATGCCGACTAAGTAAACCCGCACTTCGTCTTTACTTAGTCGTTTTCGGGAATCCAGTAGTTCTCCACAACAAAAAAAATAAAAATAAAATATGAAAATAGTATTCATTTTAGGTTTGCTCTGTATCACAATGGGCTTCAAAAATTTTGACCAATCCACCGAGTATGATGTGAAGCAATTTTACGAGGGTGTTGATAGTGAGGGAGACACCAAAGTTTTAACAAGTGGTGGAAATCTTGAAGATGCCGAAGTGATATTGGTTCCGGCAAAACTTGACGAGGGTAAGTTCAAAGTGACCCTTACTCGAAAAGCATCAAATCTATATAAAATTGATGATACAAAATTTTACCTTGAAACAAGGTACTGTCATGAATATGCTACTGGTGAAGAAGTTATACTGATAGTTGAAAGTAACTACGGTTACAACAAAGGAAAAGTGATTTTTTAACTCTAAATCAATCTTCAATGAGACTCATAATTTTATGTTTCCTATTTTTTGCCATTTCATTTTCAGCGTTGTGCCAAGATGAAGACTGTTATTATTACGAGGACAGCCCAATATACATGGCGACAGTTAAACTGAACATTTATGAACACATGAGCACAGAATCTGCTGTAATTGGAGAAGTCCCAAAAGGAGCGACAGTATTTGTAACGGAATCGTTTTTCGGAGAAACTGGTTGGTGGGAAATCTGTTACAAAGGCATTTCTGGACAGGTGAAAAAATCTGGTCTTACAAAGGCAAAAAAAACACAAAGTATACCAAAGGAAGAAAGACCTGACATTAAACCGTCAAAGCCAAAAGATGAGGAGGGAGATGAACAACAGGTACAAGACATTGGCTTTAACCCTTTCATTGGTCAAACAACCACGGCAGTTAATTTCAGGAAAGAGCCGACAACAAAAAGTAGTGTGATAAAGCAATTTAAACCAGGAGCAACAGTCTATGTTTTTTCGGACAAAACAATTAGCGGATTTTACAAAGTGATTGATGTAGAAACTGGAAAAATAGGTTGGGCAAGCAAGAACTACATAAGAAAAGAAAGGGATGCAGAAGTAGATTACAAAGGAGGTTTTCAAAAAACAGGAACAAGTTCGAGTTCAAATTCGGAAGTTTTGATAAAGAACCTATCTAACCTGACCATCAGTTTAATTGTAGGTGATGAAATGTTTTCCCTTTCTCCGAAATCTGAAAAAACAGTTTTTATCGCACCGGGAAATAAATATTACGTTGCATCCGCTCCCGGAGTTATCCCTGCATCTGGATACCAAAAATTTGAAGGCAGCAGCGGCTATGGTTGGTCATTTTGGGTTGAAACATCAAGGTATTGATAAATGGAAATGGAAACGGAAAGAGCAATCAACTCACTTCAAGAATATGTACGGCAAACTGTTTTGCAAAACCTTAATAGTTATAGCCTAAAATTCTTGACAAAAGATATTACACCATTTAGAAACTATTCGGTACTCCCACTTCATTTTCACATGAAATGGGCGAAAGACTATGAATTGATAGAATTTGATGAACCCTATCGGATTTATACGCATCAATTCATTCGTGAATTTTCAATTAGTTCGGTTCTTCGATTTAGAAGTAATGAAAGCGGGCTTATAGCAGATACGCCCTATAATAGCAAGTGCTTATGTGAGGCAGTTGTAAATTTTCACGAGCATGTATTCAATTTTGAAATTTTTGATGAAGAGAAACGGTTTTTAAGAGATTTCAATAAAAAAGTATTAGATTTAAGTAAGAAACACAAAATAATCGGCTTTGATGAAGAAGATTTAAAAATTGACAACCAAAGCATTCACTCGTATTTTACTGACATTACAAGAAAAACTCGGAGTACCCCTTTTGCAGTTCCGTTTCATGATTTTAATGTAATAGATGATATAATTAGGTGTTCACAAGATATTCGATTTATCATTAGTCAGGTGCTTCTATACAATCCGTATGTTTCAAATTATATGCAAGGAAAGTCGGACTGGCATGGAAAAGTGATATTTAGATATTTTCCAACCATGTTTGATAAGCGTTTTTTCATGAACTGCGGCTTGGCAGTTGAGTTAATATATAATTTTTGGGACAAAATCGGAGACCTTATCAATGATTGTTTTGGTGTAATAACGAAAGGAAATGTTTATTTCGGAAGCGTAATCAAGAGATTTCCAAACGGCTATCATTCTTCTCCAAATTACCAATGGTTAGTTAATTTTGTTGATACAGATTTCCAATCAATGCTTGATACAAGAAACGAAATAGTTCATTATTCCGCAATCGAAAGCAAATTCTTTGAAAACTGGATTGACAATAATAACAATGAAACAGAAATAATGAAATTACAAGAAAGAAAAGAACAACTCATTCCCTTTTTAATAAATCAAAATCAAAAAATGCTTGAAGGTTTTGAGAAGGCAACCAAATTGATTGATGAAATAATGTAAAATAAAAGTGGAGAACAATGCATGGTCGCCTATGCCGCAAAGCCAACCCGCAAAGCCAACGTTCAACAAATTCATACCGACCGAAGCACACCTCCATTTCCCCGCCATTCCCTATCTTCACCCGCCAAATACATTCAAAGCAGGTGAGTACGAAATACATCAACCATCAAAATTTTAAAGGAGCGGATTTTTCCGGCGCGGCGCTGGAAAAGAGCGAATATGAGCAGTGCACTTTTTCGGATTGCAGTTTTTTCGAGGCGGATTTGTCGGGGGTGATTTTTGCGGATTGCGTTTTTGAAAACTGCGACCTGAGCATGGCGCAGTTGAAAAATACGGCGCTGCGGGAGGTGCGGTTCAAACACTGCAAACTTTTGGGTTTACGATTTGACGAATGCAATCCTTTTTCGCTGGCGATGGATTTTGACAGTTGCGCGCTCCATTTTGCTTCTTTTTACAAACTGAAACTCAAAAATACGGCCTGGAAAAACTGCAATCTGGAAGAAACGGATTTCACGGAAAGCGACCTGGGCGGGTCGGTTTTTGAGCGCTGCGACCTCGGCGGAGCCGTTTTTGAAAACACAATTTTGGAAGATTGCGACCTGCGCACTGCTTTTAATTTTTCCATTGACCCGCAAAACAACCGCATCCGGGGCGCCCGCTTTTCCAGCCAAAATCTCGCCGGGCTTTTGGAGAGATACCGGATTATCATCGAATGAGTTTAAAAAGGACGCGGATTTTTTAAGATTTTTATGAACGGGAGTCCCGGCTGAGCCGAGGCTTTTTTTGCTTCGATCAATGAGATCGCACTTTCGTACAGAGATTCCTACGCTTCGTACATCGGGACGATGAATTCAATAAAATAAAAAATATCTTCGGGGGCATGAAAATGTAATTTTATTGCACTACAACAATACATGTCATCAACTAAAACTGAGGATGCCGAAAATCAGAAGAGTAGGCTCAAAACAAAATAATAAAATTATGAACCACCGAAGGATCAGAATCACGCCCGAGTTTTTGGCGAAGTACAACCTGAGTACCGACCCGCCGCCGCAAGACTCTTTGTTTTTTAAAATGTGGAACGCCAATGCCGGCATCGCCAATCAAAGTCTCAACACTGATTTTGTACAGGGTATAAAAAACGGAAATCTCGATCCGATAAAATATGGCGCTTTCAATGTGACCGACGCCTATTACTGCTACGAGGGTGCGCAGGATTACCTCAATGCCGAAAGTCAGGCGACTGATCCGACGCTAAAAGCATTTTTATTCAAGAAGTATGAATCGTACAACAAGTACAACCAAACGTTCACTACAGTCTGGCATCTCCGCGACGCCAGCGGCATCGTTCCGCTGCCATCTACTTTGGCTTATGCAAATTTTGAAGGCGACGTCGCATCTCACCAACTGCCTATTTATACGCTCATCACGATGATTCCCTGCGAATATTTGTGGTACTGGCTGGCAAATCAACTTGCGCCGCCTGCGCCGGGAAATATCTACGCGCCCTGGATAACAGGCAACGACTACCCCGACGGCGCTTATGCCATGGGCAATTTTATAGCTACCTACCAGCAGTCGCACAATATTGACGAAAACCTGGCAATGAGTCTTTACTCCCAGGCAATGAATTATGAATTGCAAAACTTCATCGCGGCGACACAATAACACGACAAATCAAAATTCAATTACCACTTTAAACCTTCATCATGGCTAAAAAAGTTTTTAATATTGATTCTTTTCCGCAAGGTTATTATATGTCCTGGTTCGTGACGACACAGGCGGCATTTGCTATCACGGTTTCTTTATCGGACAGCAGCGGGACTTATTTTTCAGCGACTAAACAGAGCGAGAATATCAATCCGCCGCTGGCATTGGGCGCTTCTACGGTCAATGGCGCCTCGCTTATTTTGACCGTCAACATTCCCGAATCTCCTCAAATTTTGAATAGCATCAATTCGTACAACATTACCAGAGCCGACGGCAGCACGGTGGGCTTCGGCTTCAATATTTCGATCGAAGACTCCGATGACAATGATTTTAACGACGCCAACATATCGCTGGTAGCCTGGAAAACAAAAGGTTGAAATTCGTGCTCACACTCGAACACTATTTTGGATAACATCAGATAGCATAATAAAAGCATCGGACGACATACTGCGCCGGTGCTTATTTTTTTGCCTCGACCCACGCATGCGCGGCGCACACATCGAAGCGGCGCAGAGCGGGAAAGCGACTTGGCAAATAGCCAAAAAATGTTAATATTGCGCAGCCCTGCTATGTTCAACTGAATAAAACTGCGCTTCCTGCTTATTCAAAATGTAAGTAAAGCGAAATAGTATGCCCGATGGCTGCTTACCTGAAGATGAACTTTTGAATTCCCATTTCACCCGAATTTATTCGTCTTCATAAATCCGGTAATTAACCTTTTTTCAAAAATAAAATAACAAAAATGAGTTCAAGAATCTTATCAAAAATTACCGGCTTCAGCTACCTGGTTATCTTTTTCGCCGCCATTTTCGCCAACTTTTTTGTCATCGAATCCATCCTCCAATCACCGCTGGAAACCATTCAACAAAGCAACCTGACGGTCAGGTTTGGCATACTGGCTTTTCTGATCACGGTGGTGTTTGACGTCGTGGTCGCCTGGACGCTTTACGAATTGTATAAAAAGCATCAGCTATCAGGGCTAAGCACCCTTTTCAGAATGATGCACGCGGCTATTATGGGCGTCGCCGTATTTGCGCTTCCGGGTGCGCTGACCTTGACGACAGACGCAGAAATCCTCGCGCAGGTTAATATTTTCAACACCATCTGGCTGATCGGGCTCTTCTTTTTCGGACTGCATTTGATTCTGCTGGGAAAAATAATCGGCCAGCCCAAAATCATCGCCATTTTTCTCGTCATCGCGGGCGTCATGTACATGGTGGACACCTCGGCGCATTTCCTGCTTTCGAATTATGACGATTATGCTTCGGTTTTTTTGGCGCTTGTTGCCATTCCGAGTATCGTGGGCGAGATGGCATTTGCGATTTGGCTGCTGCTGAAAGGCGGCAAGGATTCAACTGAAATCGCAGGCGGATGATAAAATTTTTCAGGCGAATCCGACAAAACCTGTTGTCCGAAAACAAGTTTGCCAGATATCTGCTGTACGCGTTTGGTGAAATCGTGCTCGTCGTTATCGGGATATTGATTGCGCTGGGTATCAATAATATGAACCAAAACCGCATCAATGAAAAAATTGAACAGACCTATCTGAATGGTTTGAAACAAGAATTCCTGATGAGTAAAATAAAATTGGAGGAATTATTAAAAGTGAACCAACGCAACTACGCCGGGGCAAAAAAAATACTGGAATACACGGGCAAAGCAAATGAATCGCCCACCGAAGCTGCATTTTCCGAATTGCTGTACAGTACATTTTCTTCGGATATTGCTTTTAATCCGAATAATTCTTTATTAATTGAAATAATTAATTCGGGAAATCTGAAAAACGTTTCAAACGCCGAATTGAGAATTCATTTAACCAACTGGATTGCAACGCTCGACGATATAGCGCGGCAGGAAAGAGATTTGGAAATCCAGAGAGAAAAAGTACTCGATATGTTCAGGACAAATGAACATAGTCTGAAGACCATTTTTATGGATACGGGGGTGTATGATACGCTGAATTTGCCTAAATCGGAAAATAGCCTCAGCAACCTGACTATGCTGCAATCCACTGCCTTTGAAAATAATGTGCTGATGTATATCCTCGCGAGTCACGCCACCGAAAAAGCGCACTATATTCCGCTCCTCCAAGACCTGAATGCCATTCTGGATTTAATCGAAGCGGAGGTGGAGTGACGAAGTCCCGGCTTTTTTGGGACGCAGATTTTTTAAGATTTTTATGAAAGGGAGTCCCGGCTGAGCCGGTGCTCTCTTTTTGCTTCGATCATTCAGAATGCACTTTCGTACGGCGAAACTTGCGTTTCGTACATTCAGTTGAAAAAATCGGAAAGATTTGGGTAATTATGTGGGGATGGATTTGTATTTTTCGGGATAAATTTCCAAAAAATAAAAACTTGAGGCATATCTTGAAATGATCTAATGGCGGCATAAACGCCACGTTATGGCGTTTATGCTCCGTAAGATGTTTGGACTACTGCCATTAATAGCGGTAGTCCAATAGTTCGGCGAAATCAAAAAAGAAAAAAATAGAAAAAATAGAAAAAATAAATAAATGAAGGGTCAATCTACCGATTATGAAATCAACTATTTAAGCAAAACACGTCCGTATATCAATCGGTATATTCAAAAATATAAGAACGTAAATATTTTTGATAAAAACTTTGGGCGAGAAGTGTGGGACGGAATTTGGGACGAAATGGTAAAAGCCCAAAATTATCTTCCCTTTGAAAAGCACCAACCACAAGAGCATTTCCAACTTTTACATCGCTACGAATACTTGTTTTTTCTGCGTTACCTATTTTGGGTTCAGAAAGGGAGGAATATTTTTCAATATTCTGATGCCTTGATTGAAATGCTTGAAAATACGGACGTTGAACAAATTGAGTTTGAGCAGATTAAACTCCCTTACAAGAGTTTTTACATTTCCCTCGTTGAAAAAGATATTTTTTTGTACCCTGATGAAGAAGGGAGAGATGTCTTTGCAAATGGAGCATTAATTACCCAAGCAAAGGACAAGGAAATTGATGTGTTTTTTCTTGGACGAATAAAAGACGAAGCCGCATACAAAAATCGCAAGTGGTTTTTTCACCCCGAATACAAAGTTGGTTATACGCTTGAATTTGATGCCGACAAAACAACAATAAAAGACGCTTTAACCAATTTTCAGAATAAATTACAATCCAACTATGATAAATCGGGAGTTGACCAGAGAATGGAAGTCCTACTTTCAAATATTCGGTTGGTTGTAAATTGTATTTGCTATTTAAGCCTTGAAAATAAGGACATAATAAAGGACTACCCAACAGATGTGCCGACACACTTGATAGAAAGGTTGAAAAGAGGAACTACAAGGCATAAAAAAGAGAAGGCGGAAACAGAAATTAGCCAAGCAGGATTTACCAAAATAAATTTTTGCGGGCAGAAATATAAAAATAATCCAGACCTGAATAGTTTAAACATTTCAGGAATTAAACCGCATTGGCGACGAGGGCATTACAGAAACCAAGTGCATGGCGAGGGAAATTTATTGAGGAAGATGATTTGGATTGAACCAACAATAGTCAATAAATCATTGGGCGACCCCGAAAAAGGTCATATCTATAACGTAGAAAAAGAAAATAAAAATGGATGATTGGTTAAAAAAGGAAGAAGCGTTGATTTCAGGAGTTGTAAAAAGCATCTATACAATAAATAGTTTTCACGGAAAACCGCCGAAAACATATGTTGAAGTAGTTTGCAAATCAGAAAAACTCCAACAGAAGCAAACGGCGAGGTTTAATTACAGCCAATCTTGGCAAAAATTGGAACTCAAAGTAGGCGACAAAGTTGAGTTTTTGGCAACAATAAAGACGACAACCTTGATTGTCCATAAAGACACACGGCAAGTAGATACTTGGCATGTATTACCGTTTGAATTGACAGACTACGAAGACATCATTGAAATACAATCGCCAAAGAAAATGAAGAAAACCTAAATACCCCCTCAGTATAAAGCATTGAAAATGAATGAAATAAATAAAAATCGCCGAACAATGCACTCAACGCATACCGACCGCGACACCACCCCCATTTCCCCACATTCCCTATCTTCCACCGCCAAATACATTCAAAAAAGGAGAGCACGAAATATGGCAGCCGCCAAAAACACCACACACAACCACCATGCGATTTGACAAATTCTTACCGACCGAAGCATTGAGACCATTTATCAGGCATTTTGTATTGTCTGATCACGATGGCGAGGCTGAGTATAAAGTGTTTCCGGTGCTGGGTTTGGTGATGGGTTTTCAATACAAGGGGCAGCTTTCTGTAATGCTGGACGACCAGGAAAATAAACTGGCGGCGGCAGGTATTACGGGCATTTCCGACAGCTACAAAGTTTTCAAAAACAGCGCTGAGACGCGGACGATTCTTGTGTTTTTCACAGAGACGGGGTTTACGCAATTTGCCGCCCGCCCCGCCCATGAGTTGTTTAACCAAAGTCTCTCACTCGATGATATTTTTGACAAAAACAAAGTCGGCGAGACGGAGGAAAAACTGAGCCTCGCCAAAACGGACAAACAGCGCATACAAATCGTTGAGCAGTTTCTGCTGGCACAGCTCAAAACGACTCAGACCGACAGGCTCGTCGTGGAAGCCGTGAAGCTCATTTACCAGTCAAAAGGAACGATAAAAATCAAAGAACTCAACGAAAAACTTTTTATCAGCCAGAGTCCTTTTGAAAAACGCTTTCGAAAATTAGTCGGCACAACGCCCAAAAAATTCGCCTCTATCGTCCGCTTCAATACAGTGCTGGACAACCTGGGCAATACCAAATCACTGACAGACATTTGCTATGAAAACAACTTTTTTGACCAGGCACATTTTATAAAAGACTTCAAAAAATACACCGGCGACACGCCCGAAAACTTTAAACGCCTTCTTTAGAAAAACGATTTTTTACAATCCCGCCACCCGCCGTCTGCTCACCTTTGCATCGCAATATCCGGCACCAGCGCCGCCGGCTTTCCGGGCAAGGCGACCCATCGTTTAACAATTAAAACCAATAAAAATGTTTACAGTAGAGCAAATCAGACAAGCGCATGGCAAAGTAAAATCGGGCGCAGATTTTCCGGCTTTCATCAGGGAGGTCAAAGCAATGGGCGTGACTTTTTATGAAACTTTTGTCGCCGACGGACACACGGATTATTTCGGGGCAAATGATTACAAAACCACGGCGCCGGCGAAGTACGCTGTCCTTGACATTGCCGACACCTGCGCCGCCGAACAATTTAAAACTGACCTGAAAGCCCACCAAGAGGGGCAAAGCGATTACCTGACGTTCATCGGGCAATGCGCAAAACTGGGCGTGGAAAAGTGGGCTGTGTGCCTGGACAAAATGACCTGTACTTATTATGACAAAACCGGCAATGTAATTCTGGTCGAAGAAATACCGCAATAATACCGGCATAATAAACAGACTTCTCCGTCCGCGCGGCGTCTCCGTCAGGGACGCTGTGCTACTTGTACGCCTATCCTTAAAAATGCAGCTTTTGAAAATTATTGAGTGAACGCGACTGTCCGGTTCAAAAAAAATCCGCGTGGGTTGAATAACCGGCAGATTTTTTATTTTTGACATTTGAAACTGAACTGCAACAAATTAAAACACAAAATTCATGGCGAACTATTCCACAAAATTTGAAAACAGGAAACTGAAAAACCTGCCAGGCACACCAATCATAAATGACAGAACAGGTATTTGAAGTTCATCCACCGATGATCAGGCTGTGACAAAATTTCAAATTCAATACATTTCTTAACATCTAAAACTTTAAACATGAGTAAAATTCTCAGCTTTTTAGTACCTCTGGCAATGCTCATTATCGGCATCCAATTCATCAGGGATTATTTCGGCGTCACCGAACCGGAAAAAAGGGAAAAGTTGGAGTTATTGGTAGCGCAGGGACAGGAGACAGACGGAATTTTGAATCCTGAATACACCGAAAAAGTAACCAAAATTCGCCGAAGAAAAATTGTTTCCTATGAAGTCGGGTACAAATTCAAAGTCGGAGAAACAGAATACACGGGTACAAAATCCCTTCGCTCGCCCCCGACCGACCCGCTGGTAAAAATCAAATACCTTCCAAGCGATCCGAATGTAAATGAAATTGAGCCGGAAGCTGCGCTGGCTTCTCTCAACTCATCGAAGGGCGACTCGGGCACTTTGCTATTCGGATTAGCGCTGGCGCTCGGAGGGCTTGGCTACGCTTATTACCGCTATAGCTCCTATAAAAAAGCGGTGCAACCATAAACCATATTCGGCATTATTTCCGCACTATAAATGCCTGAAAACGAGGCGGCTATGGTGCGGAAATAATGCATTCGCGGAATAGCTTACCGCACGCTGCACCTCGTCTCCCCTCTCCCCCTCAACTATTTCCCCGCCATTTTTTATCTTCGCAGGGTTACCGATTTATTCACCGCGTCCGGCCTTCGGGCGGGCGACAAAACCAAAAGACCATGCGTTATTTTTACCTTTTCATTTTACTCTCCGTTTTACCGTTTTGCCTTGACGCACAATCCTGTCTGCCGGGCGGCATTACTTTTCTCGATCAGGCGCAGGTGGATAATTTTATTCAAAACAATCCCGGTTGCCGGCAGATAGAAGGCAGCGTCTATTTCCTGCAAAGCGACGTGACCAACGTGGACAGCCTCCTGCACATCACCCGCATCGGCGGCGACCTGCTCATCAACGGCAACGAAAATCTCGAAAACCTGCACGGACTGGCAAGTTTGCAGTCGGTAGGCGGCGCGATGCGCATCCAAAACAACAACGCGCTGCGCAAACTCGACGGACTGGAAAATTTTAAACGCGCGGAAGGCGACTTCTTCTACATCGGCAGCAATCCGCTGCTCAACAGTCTGGAGGGACTCTCGTCTTTGGACACGGTGGCGGGGATTTTTCAGGTTTGGGCGCACGATTCGCTCACCGACCTGCGCGGACTGGAAAACCTGCGCTCGGTAGGCGACGCCTTT